>DATGQJ010000465.1:0-7904 GCA_035304265.1 Oceanobacillus sp. | reverse complement strand
GATCTGCTGCCGAAAATCAATGCTTGTTGTGGCGAGAACTATGCTATGATTTGAACCCATGAACATTCTTTACCTTGTTCCCCACGTGCCGAATCCCACGAAGGTTCGTTCTTATTTTCAGATTCGCGGCTTGTTGGATGCTGGACATCAGGTGACAGTGGCGACCCTCACGCGAAGCTCTGAAGACGACAAACGTCTTAGCCAACTACACCAAATGGGTTGTACCCTCCTCTGGGAACCGCTCAGCAAGCCAATGGCGCTGCGCAACTGCCTTTCTGCCTTGCTTTCTGGACTGCCGCTTCAAGCCAGATTCGCGTGGTCAGAGGCGTTGATGCAGAAAATCGAAACTCATCTGGAATCCAATCCGCCGGATGTCATTCATGTCGAACATTTACGGATGGCGGCTTACGGGATGCGGCTTGCTTCCAAATGGACGGTCATCTGGGATGCCGTCGATCATTTGACCACGCTTTACGAACAGGCAGCAGCAACCAGTTTCAGCCGTAGCTGGAAGTTGATCGCGCGGCTGGAAGCGCCGCGTCTGAAAAAGTACGAGAAGTGGCTCGTCGGGCAGTTTCCGACAACGTTGGTCATCTCGCAGCGCGATAAAGAACTGTTTGGTCACGACAGCGAATTCGCGGATCGAATATACCTCGCGCCTCTGGGCTTGCCGCTCACTCCACCAACGAACGTTCCTCGTGACGAGCATACGCTGGTGATCACGGGGACGCTCAACTATCATCCAAACGTCGCATCCGTGCTGTATTTCGTCAGGGAAATCTACCCGCTGGTGCTGCGCCAGCACCCGGAGATAAAACTGCAACTGGTCGGCGCAAATCCGGTTCCGGCGATTGCCGCGCTGCAAAGCCCCCAGATTACCATCACGGGATTCGTACCTTCGATCAACGATTACTTGCAAAGGGCGACGGTGGCGCTTGCTCCGGTGATTTATGGCTCCGGTATTCAGGTCAAAGTGATAGAGGCTTTTTCCAACGCGACGCCGCTGGTGGCAACCAGTGTCGCCTTACGTGGTCTGGACGTTTGCGACAAAGAACACGTCCTGATTGCCAATACACCCGTTGATTTCGCAAATGCGATCAATGACTTACTGGCGGATGCAGACCTCAGGCAGCGTATTGGGCAGGCGGGACGGCAGTATGTCGAGCAGCACCACGACCTTCGCACGACGACGCAAAATCTGATCGAGATTTATGAACGAACGCTCAACTTGAGTGGACTTGCGACGATAAACTGAAAAACCTTGAGTTGGTACTGTTCAGGTCGCCCTTCCTCGAATTCGGGGAAGGGCGATGTTTTTTCTACGAATACACTTTCAGCAGTTCCACCTCGAAAATCAGTGTGGAATAGGGCGGAATCACGCCGGGGATGCCCTGCGCCCCATACGCCAGATCATACGGAATGTAGAACTCGTATTTTGCGCCCTGCGACATCAACTGCACGCCTTCCGCCCAGCCCGGAATGACCTGCGAGAGCAGGAACGAGATCGGCTCACCACGCTCATAGGAACTGTCGAACACCTTGCCGTCGATCAGCGTTCCCCGATAATGCACCTCAACTTCGCCAAATTCCGACGGTTTTGTGCCCGTACCTTCTCGCAAAACCTTGTACTGCAAGCCGCTGGCGGTGGTCACTACACCGGGCTTTTTGGCGTTCTCCGCCAGAAAATTACGTCCTGCTTCCATTGTCAAATTCCTTTCGTCAGTTGGCGCAAAACTATACTTGGGCTTGTACGGAGATTCAATGCGACGTGATAAATGGTGCGTCTCTGAGTGACGAACTGCACTCTACATATCCCTTACGACAGTATAATATGTCCTTTCATGAGCACCGTGGCATTTCCCAAAATAAATACGGTTCGTCTGTCCGGGTGCTGGCAGGTACAACCCGTTTCGCTCGAAACGCCATTTTGCATCCGTGACCTGTCCCAGACATGGATCGACGTTCCCGAATGCGCCCACTTGCAGCCCGTGCTTTACCCTGAGAATCCGTATTGGGGCGATCACTTACGCGCAATCAACCAGCAGGCGTGGGTATTCCGGCGCTTTTTCAAACGCCCAACCTTCCCCTATAAACGGGCGCGACTGCGCTTTGAAGCCATCGATTATTTTGCGGAAGTCTGGGTCAACGAACGATTTGCCGGACAGCACGAAGGGCATTTCAACCCTTTCGATCTGGATGTAACTTCGCTTCTGGATGGAGAAGCTGACGTATCGCTAATGGTTCGCGTGAGCGCCCCCTGGGATGCGCCGAATCCGCACGGAACCTACCCAACCGATCATGTAATTCGTGGGCTGGTGAAAGGGTTGTATGAACACGGCGAGGGCGTGATTCCGCCTAACGTTAATCCGATTGGTATCTGGCGTCCGGTCTGGCTGATACTGGATCAGGGTGTCAGCATCGATCACGTGCGCATCCGTACCGATCTCAGCGGGCGGATCGATTTACAAGTCACTATAACCAACAGCACGAATGAGCAGTGGCAGGGCATTCTTGTATTGTGTATCGAGGCGGATAATCACGATGGCGGCGGGGTGAACGTCTGCCGCGATCTAAGCCTGCCATCGGGGACGCACGTACTCGACCTAACCCTGCAAATACCCGACGTTCATCTATGGTGGGCATGGGATCATGGTCCCCCTGATTTATATCGTCTGAATGCAATGCTGCTGGACAGGGATGGAAGCACCATCAGCCAGAAACAAGAGCGATTTGGCATTCGCACCGTGCGTCTGGAGCGCTCTCCACAACGTTTTACCTACTGGCTCAACGAGCGCCCCATTGCAATACGCGGCACATCCTACATGCCCGCGCTCTATTTGTCGGAGTGCAATGAGAACACGCTGGCAAGCGATCTCGCGTTTGCCCGTGATGGCAACCTCAACCTGCTCCGTGTTCACGTACACGTGTCACCGCCCGAACTCTATGATCTGTGCGACGCCACCGGAATGCTGATCTGGCAGGATTTTGAACTGAACTGGATTCAAGATAGCTCCGTTGAGTTTGAGCGCCGCGCTCGTGCCTTGCAGCGTGAGATGATCGACATGCTCGGCAACCATCCCTCAATCATCACGTGGGCTTGCCACAACGAGCCGACGATGGTGCTCACGCGCCGTCAAAATCTGGAAAAACGTCCTGATCCCGCCCTGTACGCCGATGCTTGCCAGCAAGACCCGACCCGTCCGGTCTTTATCTGTTCTGGTCAGCTAGAGGATGACTGGCGGCGTTCGGGCGACTCTCACTGGTATTACGGCGCAATCTGGAGTCGGCACTACACCGACATCTATGCCCACTATACGCGGCTGAATACCGAATTCGGTTTTGAAGCGCCCGCTGCTGTAGAAACGCTGCGTGCCTATCCTGAGGTCTGGCAAAGACTTCAACACCTTGAGGGACAAATTGAGCATCTATGGGCGTATCAGGCGGCGCTGATTCAGTATCAGGTGGAGCATTTTCGCCGTTTACGCGCCGGATACATCCATTTCTGGCTGGTTGATCTGGTTCCTCAGGTGGGTTGTGGCGTACTGGATTCCTGCCGCGTCCCCAAAAGTGGCTACGCGGCGCTGCGGCGGGCGTCACAGCCGCTTCTCCCCGCATTGGAGCATGAGGGGCGCAAACCTATCGCCCTGTGGATATTCAACGATACGCCATGTGAATATCCCAACGCCACGCTCTGCTGGCGCGTTGCCGATCCCGATGGAAATATCCTGTTGGAAGGCGAGAAGACGCTGGACATCGGCGCGAATCAATCTCAACCTGTGCTGCCGATTCGATGGCAGGTTGCGCCCGCCGACTGCGCCCGGATTACCCTGCGTATCTTCTCGTCGGCAGGAAACCTTCTGTCGGAAAACGAGTATGTCGAGCCGTTCCGCCCGCTGCGTCGTCCGCGCGGTTATCCATGGAAATTCGATCCCTATCTTGGCACAAAAGTGTTTGATCGCCCCGATGCGCCCAGTCTGGCAGCGCAGAACAGCATTGCCTTGCTCAAGCTCATTCCCTTATCGCTGCGTGAGGAACTCGCCGAGCGAATGCTGCGCCGACGATTGCCCACCAAATTGGTCTCGTGGATTGCACGACTCGCGGATGCCGTGATCGGATAGAAGGTGCGCCGCCAGAAACTAAACTAAAGTGGGGACTCTCTGAACGTCTCTAGCGTGTTTAGCCTCTGACGGCGCTCACCGCTGCTTAATTGGCAACCGGAATGTCGGCTGCGTTGATCACGGCTTGCTCGCTTACCGCCTTGCGCGGCTGCGCCGTGATGTAGTTGCCGTACAGCCGCCATTCGTCCAGTCGGCAGGAATGCACCAGCCGCCCATTCCAGACCGTCATATCCGGGCAGCTTTCGCACATATCAACCCGCCCGTCTTCCAGCAAATCCGGTCCCTGAATGATGCCGATGCTTTGCACGTATAACGGGCGGAACAGTTCCAGCGGATGCCGGAGCACCTCACGCCAGAACTTGCGAGAAGTCTCCCGAACACCTTTGTCTATCAAGCCGAGCAGAAAAGCGATCTTGGGGATGGTGTTGCTCGGCGAATAGATCACATAGGTACCGTGCCGAAGGTGGTGGAAGGTCTGGAACAGTTCCATCACTTTCGCGCCTACCGAGCCATACATCTTATGCTTGGTGCCCAACTGCGCCGAAACCAACCACGTGATCTTGTCTTCGGTAAGGCTGCCGCCCATGTACGCCGAAGTTTCATAATGCGGGAAGTGTTCTTTAATCTTGTTGTATATGTCCGTCGAGGTGAGGAAGGACTCTTCGGTGGAGTCACCGACGTAGCTGGTTTGCGGCTTGATGCGCCTGCCACCGACGAAATAGTCGAAATTACCTTCAAGCGCGGCATTGCGGAAGCCGATAAAGACCAGACCATGCACGCGGTCAATATTCTGGTTCGCCCATCTGACTAGTTCAGGCACAAAATCGAGATTGCCCGGATAGACCGTCATGCCGAAGCTGACGAACAACCCACCCACCGAGTGCGCCATATCTGCAAAATGCTGGCGCAGCGCGAAGAGTTCGGTTTCTGATTTCCCCTTCCAGTGTGGGCGCTGCTGTTCGCTGTCGATGTGGAACGTAAAGCCGATTGCGCCTGCTTTTTTCAACTCCACCATAAACGGACGATCCTTTTCCAGCCGGATGCCGTTGGTGAGGATCAGCGGCTTCATCTTCAAGCTTTTGATGTAGGCGATCACGTCCAGAATTTGCGGATGGATCAGCGGCTCACCCCCTGCGATAGAGATGTTGTCGCAGTTGCGCCACTTTTTGAGCAGCGTAACCTCCTCCTTGATCTGTTCCAGCGATTTGTGTCCCTGCATCCCGTTGATACGGTAGCAGCCGCGGCAATAAGTGTTGCACCGGTCAGTCACTTCCAACCAGCCAATCGGGTTGTCGTTGCCTGACCACGGAAACCGGTAAAGATCTCGTTTCGACAACTGCATTTTAAAACGCCTTTCGTGTGCCCGGGGAGGCTTCGGCAAGGCATTGAGGGGAACTACCGTTCGACGAAGCGAATTGACGTTTCGGGGTAACGGGTGTCCGACTCAATGGATGTCGAAGACTGCCCGTAAATTGCAACGAGACGGTATTCTAGCGCAATTTATTTAGCTTGGCAAAGTAATTTTCTTGGGAAGGTTAGAGGATTAATCACAGGACAGATTGACACTGCTTCAAGATTTCAATATGGTCCAAAATGCAGCTATCGCGCGACAATAAACGGCAAAAAGGGCAATAACCTCTCGTTCCCTCTTTGCGTCCGTCCGACGCGAAGCGTCGGCAGCGTCTTTGCGGTTCAAAATGCCTTTTGTGCTACATACAGAAAATGATCAACGCAGCAACAAATCGCCACAATCTATAGCGACATTTGCTGGATTTGAGGGGAAATTGCGGCAATTGCGACAAAAAACAGTTTGCCGCTGCTACTCGTCTTCCAGACCGTGGAGTTCTTCTAACAGGATGTCGCCGCGTCGCAGTGCCTTCAATGCTGCTGCATGACGGTCTTTCGCGCCCAGCTTGTCCATTGCATGTGCCAGCGTTTCCACCACCAGCGTCATCGGCATGTTCAGCCGCGCGGAGATTCCGTCATTGTCATATCCGGAAGCCACCATCAGGATAACCATGCGCTCATCCTGTGACAGCTTCTCGTTGGTGCCGCGCAGCGCTCCCGTGACCACCTTTTCCGCCACGCCGCTGCCCAGCACCAGCGTGCCCTGCGCCACCTTGCGGATGCCGTCGATCAGGTCGTTCTCGTTGGCACTCTTGAGGATGTAACCATGCGCTCCCGCCCGTAACGCCTGTGTGATGTACCAGTCCTCGTCACGTCCGGTCAGCACCAGCACTTTTGCACTTGGTACGCCGTGCCGTATCTCCGGCAGCACTTCCAGTCCGCCCTTGATCGGCATGTTCAGGTCGAGCAGCACCACGTCCGGCTGAAGCGCCAGCACCTGCTGGAGCGCTGCCTCGCCATCGGCGGCTTCGCCCACCACCATCATGTCGTCGCGCTCGGAAAGGAAGCTCACCAGCGTCTTCCGAAGGATGTTATGGTCGTCTGCCAGCACCAGACGCAGCGGCGGACGCGACAGCGGGGCAGTCACCGGACGCGCAGCCATCGTCGGTTGGCTCACGGATTCGGCGTGAACCGATGCCTGCAACGCCTGTGCCAGCGCCTCGGCAGTCTGGTAACGCCGTCCGGGCTGCTTCTCAAGCGCCTTCAGGATGACGCTTTCCATCGCCAGTGGGATGTCCGGGTTGATGATGCGCGGTGGTGGCGGCGGTTGCTTCACCTGCTGCACCAGCAGCGCCGGAATGTCGTCAGACGAGAAGGGCAATTGACCCGTCGCCATCTCGTACAGCACTACGCCAAGCGAGTAGATGTCGGTGCGGCGATCAAGCGCCAATGCCTGTGCCTGCTCCGGTGAAAGGTATGCGGGCGTCCCGATGATCATGCCGTCGGCAGTCACGCGCTTTGCCTCACGTGGCAGCGCCAGCCCTAAGTCCATGATCTTGACCACGCCCTGAGGTGTCACCTTGATATTGGCGGGTTTAATGTCCCGGTGGATGATGTCGCGCTCGTGGGCATAATGCAGCGCCATCGCGATCTGCTGTCCGAGGTTGACCACGATTTCAGGCGAAGACGGGATGTAACGTGAAAGCGAATCGCCCTCGACGTACTCGACCACGAGGAAGTGCGTGCCGCCTTCCTCGTCCATGTCGTAGATCGCCATGATGTTGGGATGGTTCAACTGCGCTACCGCCGTCGCTTCCTGAAAGAAGCGTTTTTGCACGCTCTCGCGTACATGCGGCAGCAGCACTTTAAGCGCCACTTCTCTGCCAAGGCGCTTGTCAGCCGCCTTGTATACCGTCGCGGTTGAGCCGTCGCCCAGCAGTTCGAGGATGTGGTAACGGTTGCGGAGGGTGCGTCCGATCATGGTTCGGCTAAGACCCAGAGAATCCGTGAATGGTTCAAGAATACCACAGACATGCGGCAGGCGCACAAGAAAATATCATCCACACCCCGTAGACTTATTGCCTATAACGAGTGGAAATCACTGCGCCGTAGCGCTTACCCCCCGATCTGGCTCATCACCCGTGTGAGTGGGATCACGTCTTCCGCCAGTCCATGTCCCCACGGCTTCCACCAGATGCCGTCGAGAATGATCTGTTTGATCTCGGCTTCCGTCGCGCCCTGCCGTAATGGGGTCAGCAAATCTACTTCTTTATCGCGCAGCAGGCACAGGCGCAGTACGCCGTCCGCCGTCAGGCGTGCGCGGTTGCACGAGGCGCAAAACGGTGCGCTGACCGTGCTGATGAATCCCACGGAGCCTTTCGCGCCGGGGAAGCGGTAAATCCTCGCCTCGCCATCCAGCTTGCCATCGTCCGCCATTTC
>DATGQJ010000464.1:0-2789 GCA_035304265.1 Oceanobacillus sp. | reverse complement strand
TTTTGCTCATGGCGCTGCTCATCAAACTGGAGTCGCCGGGTCCCGCATTTTATGTGCAGCAGCGAATCGGACGCAACGCAGAGGTTTTTCAACTGTACAAGCTGCGCTCAATGTCCCACGAACCCGTCGGACGCCGCGTGACGCGAACCGGGCGGTTTCTGCGTTTGACCATGCTGGAGGAATACCCGCAGTTTTATAATGTGCTGCGTGGTGATATGACTCTGTTTGGTCCGCGTCCGTTGTCCCCTGAGCGTGATGGACACCTTGCCGTAAAGCCCGGATTTGTACCCTGGTTCAGCCATTGATTGGATTCTTTCTAGAAGATTTTGGACTGCGCCGCCTGCTGACTCACGTAGCACTCGCGCTGGTGAGCGCCGGAGCGTGCTGGGCGGCGCATCTCTACGTGCCACGCGCCGAAGCCGCTTTCGTTTTCATGCTTGGCTTCGGCTACATTTCTCTCGCTTTTATCGCCCTCACGTTGTTGATTGGTCCCCTCAATCTGCTGCGCCAGCGTCGCAATCCGGTGAGCATCAACCTGCGCCGTGACGTAGGTATCTGGGCAGGAATCACCGGATGTCTACACATCGTCTTCGCGCTTCAGCTTCACTTTCAAGGGCGGGTATGGTTCTACTTCTTCGCGCCTGCGGATGGTGGTTTTCGCCCGCTGCTCAATCGTTTCGGGATTGCTAACTGGCTCGGTCTGGCAGCAGCGATCATTCTCGTCCTGCTTCTATTGACTTCCAACACGCTCTCGCTGCGTCGTTTGAAAGGCAAGCGCTGGAAACAGTTACAGCGCCTCAATTATGGTCTGGCGGTGCTGGTGCTACTTCATACCTTGCTGCTTCAGGGAAATGGTCAGCGACAGCCCATTTTTATGTACGTTGTCCTGCTCATGACGTTGTTGGTCATGGTGGTTCAATGGTGGGGAATGGGGCTGTACCGCAGTCGTCGCCGATAAACTCTTGTGAAATTATTTGCTTTTGCATGTGCAGTTACTATAATCCATGCTTCCAACACAAACCCTGCTGTATACTGTAGAATGCTGAGAACACAGGTATTCAATGAGCCATCGCATTCTCATCGCTGAAGACGATTTTTCAAGTCGGCACATCTACCAACAGGTGTTGGCGGGTTTCGAATTAGTGGAGGCGACGGACGGCGAGCAAGCAATCGAACGCCTCCGCGAGCAGCAGTTCGACGTAGTGATTCTCGATATGCTGTTGCCACGTGTGCAGGGGACTGCTGTGCTGGAATTCCTCTACCAGCAACCGAATGCTGAAAAGACTCGCGTCGTCGTCATTACGGCGCACAGTGGCTTCAACGGTTTGGCACTGCGCGAGGGCGATCTGATGTTGATGAAACCTGTGATGCCCCGGCAAATCCGCGATGCGGTACACAGCCTGCTCGTTTCTCCAACGGCTTAGGCATCTCAATCATCTTCATTCACTTCCTGAAACAGAATCCGTACCGCCCGCACGGTAATGCGTTTCTGGTTGGCATAAATCCTCGCCAGTGTCTCTTGCGGTGGATTTACACTGGAACGGAAGATCAGGCGGGTTAAATATCGCTCAACGTCCTTCAAATCCTGATACAGCTTAATGGTGTAAGGCGGGCGTTTTCCTTCCTTCAGCGTGCGCCAGAAGGTGACGACGGGCGCTTGCATGATCGCCTCAAGTGAGGGACGACCCGCGTAACTTCTGCTGCCCCACGCACGCTCGTGTAGCTGCACCCAGTCCATGAAAGAATCTTTCTTCTTCAACATCGGCTGCCTCTATTCAAGTCTTGTGACTATGATAATAGACCGAGCCAATGTGGGGAGTAAATGTTTGGGTGGTTAGAGGCGATCTCGCTCATCCGGCGGAATGTCAGGGACTTTGGCGAGGGCGGCTTCAAATTTGCTGCGATCTGCACGCCGCGCCCGTGAAGTGAGGTATTTTTCAGTTATCAATGTCCATATCAGCGCGATAAGTTGGTTGACCGACATATTTTCCCACATTTAAGGATAATCAAACTGGTATAATGCAGAGATGAAAGGAGTGACCAGCATGGAAAATCTACTGTCGCGCATAACGATTGACCCTGAAATTTGTCACGGCAAGCCCGTGATTCGCGGGCTTCGTTATCCTGTGCAGACCATTCTCGAATTGTTAAATGCAGGCATGACCTTCGACAAAGTTCTCGAAGATTACCCCGATCTTGAACGTGAAGATTTGCTGGCAGTATTGGCGTTTGCCGCCTAATTCTCATCCCAGAGGTTAATAGCCTAAGCGGATTACCTCGGTCCCATTCTCAGCCCGCCATCCAGCCGAATGGTTTCCCCGTTCAGCATTTGATTTTCGACCACCGCCTGCGCCATGTGTGCGTATTCTTCCGGCTTGCCAAGTCGCTGTGGGAAGGGTACTTGCTGTCCCAACGACTCCCGCGCGGGTTCCGGCAGACCTGCCAGCAGCGGCGTATCGAAAATTCCCGGCGCAATCGTCACCACGCGAATGCCGTCGCGGGCGAGGTCACGCGCGATTGGCAGCGTCATACCCACAATGCCACCCTTTGACGCTGAATACGCCGCCTGCCCGATTTGCCCATCGAACGCCGCCACCGACGCCGTGTTCACAATCACGCCGCGTTCGCCGCTTGCCCCCGGCTCATTTTGCGCCATCGCCATCGCCGCCAGCCGGATCACGTTGAACGTGCCGATCAGGTTGATGCGAATCACCGTCTCGAACACGTCCAGCGGGTGAGGTCCGTTCTTGCTGGTCGTCCGCAGCGCCATGCCGATTCCCGCGCAGTTG
>DATGQJ010000463.1:0-2935 GCA_035304265.1 Oceanobacillus sp. | reverse complement strand
AGGCAAAATTCCTGTACAGTACAACGTTGGGCATCTTGCCACTGCTGAAGGCGATACGGTCAGTCCCGATGGCGCGTACTTAGTTTCGCTCAACAAATGGTCGATTGACCGCTTCACGTCCACCGGTCCGCTGCTGCCGCAGAACCTCCAATTGATTGACATCACGCAGCCGGGTGACCAGTTGCAAGTGCTGTACGACATGCCGATCACGGGGGCAGAGCCGCACTACGCGCAGATCATCAGCGTTGACAAACTCAATGCGTGGTCGGTGTATCCAGAAGTGGGGTGGGACCCTGAAACGCAATCGGTTGACCCGAACGCGGTAACACCGGGCACAGAAGGGGTGACGCGCGACGGCAACACCGTCACCGTTCGCATGACGGCGGTTCGCAGTCACTACAACCCGGAGCGCGTCGAAATTCAGGAGGGCGATCACGTCATCTGGACAATCACCAATCTGGAACAATCGCCCGACGCTACACACGGTTTCGCCATTCCTTACTACAACATCAATCTCAGTCTTGAACCGGGCGAATCGCAGACCATCGAGTTCGATGCGACAGCGCCCGGCACATTCAGCTATTACTGCACGGAGTTCTGCTCGGCGCTTCACCTCGAAATGACAGGCTACCTGACCATTCAGCCGGGGCAGTAACGAGTGCAGTTTTTCGCGGGGGATGGGGAGCGCCTCATCTCCCGCGAATGAAGGGATGTAATCCTCATGACAGCAGTTCAATCGACCGCATTTACGCGCAGCGAGAACCGTCAAGCCAGATTGAGTTTGCGGCGCTGGCTGCCTTCGCTGCTCTGGATTGCGGCGGCGGTTTTACTCATCGCCTCGATCAGCAGTCCTTACTGGGGCATGGTGCTCGAAGCGCCGCAGTACCCCGGTGGCTTGGAGATGCGGGTTTTTGTCAATTACATCACCGGCGACGAAGACCCCAGACGCGACGAAGTGCGCGAAATCGACGGCTTGAATCACTACATCGGAATGCCTTCGCTGTATGCCGCAGCGGAGTTTGAGCGTTCTATCGCGCTGCCCGCCGTCTTCACGATGGCAGCGCTGTTAATCATTGCTGCGCTCTGGCGGCGCAAATGGGTGTGGCTGCTCACGCTGCCCGCCGCGCTGTTCCCATTCGTCTATCTGGGTGACCTTGCCTTCTGGCTCACCTACTACGGACGCAATCTCGATCCTTACGCGCCGCTTTCCAGTGCCATCGAACCCTTCACGCCGCCGATTCTTGGCGAAGGCATCATCGGACAGTTCAAGACGGTTGCCAGCGTGCATACGGGCTGGTTTATGGCAGTTGGCGCGTCTGTCTGCATCTTCGTCGCTATTGCTTTGCATCTGATCGAAGCTCGCCGAGCCAAGCAGGAAAGCTAATGCGCACTCGACTCTTCTGGTTCGCCTTCGTGATAGTGCTTCTCTTGATGCAGCGTCCGTTGGCTGCCGCTGAGGGTAGGTTGATCGTCGGCGTGGATGGACGCTATGCCACGATTGAGAGCGCGTTAGCAGCGGCGCAGGATGGTGATGTCATTGAAGTACACGGCGGCAGCTATGATGCTCCGCTCATCATCGACAAGAGCGTTTCGCTGATTGGAATCGACCATCCGGTGATTGATGGCGGCGGTGAGGGTAGTCTGGTGCTCATCAACGCGCCGGATGTCTTCTTTCAGGGCTTCACGCTGCGCAATACCGGACAGAGCCTTGAGCATGAAGATACGGGCATCGTGGTGCAGGCAGATCGTGTCACCGTTGCCGAAAACACGCTGGAAAACGTGTTGTTCGGCATCTACTTTGCGGACGCTTCTTATGGTATCGCCCGTGATAACGTGGTGCGCTGCATCCCGTTAGAGCCGGGAATGCGCGGCGATGGCTTCCGCACATGGTACAGCGACGGCGTAACGCTGACAGGCAACTTCGCCAGCCAATGCCGGGACATGCTGTTCTGGTACTCCAATGACCTGCTGATCGAGCGGAACACCTTTACCGACAACCGTTATGCCCTTCACTTTATGTACAACCTCAATGCGATAGTGCAGTTCAATACCTTCACCAACAGCGCCGTCGGCACGTACTTCATGTATTCCGACGGGCTGGTATTTCATCGGAACGAAATCGCCTACAACCGGGGTGTGAGCGCTTACGGGATTGCGCTTAAAGACGCGGATCACGTCAGCGTGACCGAAAACACGATCATCGGCAACCGGGTAGGCGTTTACATCGACAACTCGCCCACGCGCCGCGATCACCATAATCGTTTCACTGACAACTTCATTGCCTACAACGACATCGGTATCACCGCGCAGCCGTCGGTGACACACAACGTTTTTCAGGCGAATGCGTTTCTGGAGAACGTCGAGCAGGCGGCGGTCAGTGGGCGCGGCACGCTGCAAGGGATTACGTGGGTTGAAAACGGCAGCGGCAACTACTGGAGCGATTACGTCGGCTACGACGCTGACGGCGACGGCATCGGCGACATGCCTTACCGCGCCGAGAAGCTATTTGAAAGTCTGCAAGATGCTTATCCCGCCCTGCGATTGTTCGTCTACAGTCCTGCGAGTCAGGCGCTCGACTTCGCGGCGGCGGCGTTTCCATCCCTGCGCCCAGAACCAAAAGTGATCGACGCTGCTCCGGTCATGCACTATGCCATTCCCGCCGGAGCGACCAACGCGGGTGTATCCGTGCCATTTCTCGCCGCTTCGCTGGTGCTGCTGATGCTCGGCGGCGGCGTTTGTCTCTTCGCGCTGCGGTCTGGTCACGTTCCGACGCGGCAGGCGAAGCCAATCCACGTGGGCGTGCAACCGGGAGAAATGCCTCTATGATCGTCGCAAAAAATCTGACCAAACGATACGGAAAAATCACCGCGCTCAATCAGGTCTCTTTCGCCATCGAGTCCGGGGAATCGGTGGCGCTGTGGGGATCGAACGGCGC
>DATGQJ010000462.1:0-6193 GCA_035304265.1 Oceanobacillus sp. | reverse complement strand
GGATCGTCACAGGTGATCTGGATGAAGATGCCGTTGTTCGCGCCACCCTTGTGAAGCTGTCCGGTGCTGTGCTGGAAGCGCGGTCCATAACCGAGCGTGATAGCGCGTCGGGTGGTGTGGCGCAGGCGTCGGCGTACTTCTTCCAGCATCTCGTCAATTTCGTTCGTCATCGGCAGATAGGCGAGCAGGGCGAAATAATCACCCGCACCTGTGGCGTTCACCTGCGCTGCCAGCAATCCGGTCAGCGAGTTGCTGTCGAATTGATGCTGCTCGCACAAATCACGTAGGGTCTGCGCCATACGCTCGTCCGCGTACAGGCTCGTCCCATTCTGGCTGATGATTGGCGTTGCCTGTGGCAAACTGCCGTTGGCTTTATAGTAGGTAAGCAGGCGTGAAGTGTTCTCTTTGCTCTCGGTGACGTTCGGCTCGTCGAACGGGTTGATGTCGAGAAGCTTGCCTGCGACTGCGGTGGCATACTCCCAGCGGAAGAATTCGCCCGCCAGCGCATACCGATCCGGCAGATTCAACGTCACTAATGGGTGTCCTGCTTTTTGCAGTTCCATCAGTCCATCGTCTGTCTCGTCGTTTGTGTCGCCATCTACGCGCAGGTAAATGAGCAGGCGATCTGTCGAGTAGTCATGCGGCTTGCCGACGGTTGTGCCGACGACGGGCAACAAACCATGCCCTTCTTTGCCTGTGCTTTCGGCAATCAACTGCTCGATCCAGTTGCCGAATGACTTGATGGATGGGCTGCAATGAATGGTGACTTTGTCCTGTCCTTTCAAGCCAAGCGTGCCCATGACCGCGCCCAGCGTGATACCCGGATGATCTTTGCCGACGATCTTGGCTCCGCAGGCTTTGAACATCCGCTCGGCATTCTCCCACAACTGGTCGAGATCAAGCCCGATCAGCGCCGCTGGGACCATGCCGAAGTAGCTCAACGCGCTGTAACGCCCGCCAATATCAGGCGGATTCAGGAATACGTCTCGGAAGTTGTTTTCCTTCGCCAGCGTTTCGAGGCTTGTGCCGGGATCGGTGATGGCAATGAACTGCTCGCCTTTGCGTCCGGTCTTCTCGAAGAAGTATTTGTAGAGGGTGCTGGTTTCAATCGTGCCGCCAGATTTGCTGGACACGATGAACAGACTGCGCTTCAAATCCACAGCATTTTCGACCAGCCGAATCTGAGTGGGATCGGTGCTGTCCAGCATCAGCAAGCGTGGGAAGCCGGACTGTGCCCCAAAGGTTTTGCTTAAGACTTCTGGCGCGAGACTGCTTCCGCCCATGCCGAGCAGCACCACCGCGTCAAAGTCTTTGCCACGCACGCTTTCCTGCAAGGCTTTCAGTCGCGCACGGTCAATCGTGTGCAGCACGTCGAGCCAGCCAAGCCGATCAACGATTTTGCCGACGATGTTCGGGTTATCTTTCCAGATCGTGCCGTCGTGGTTCCAGATACGCGCGTTGAATTTCTGCGCGTCCAGTTCCTTGATCGCCGCTTGTACGTCGTTGCTGTGAACGCCGATGGCGATATTCTGCCGCTTGATGACACCTGTCAGCAGCACATTGCGCTTGGCGTCAACCTGATCGAGCAGATTGCGGAAGGATTCGGAGAATGCTTCGACGCCATCGACCTGCAACTGCCGCGTGATCTGATCCATGTCTACGCCGACTTCGGCGAGCATGTCCATCACCTGTTCGGCTTCGTCGAATCCCTCATCCAATGTCGGGGCAGCCGTGCCATGATCCTTGAATGCCTTCAGCGTTTCCGGGGGGACGGTGTTGACGGTGTCGGGACCGATCAACTGGTCAATGTACATGGTATCAGGATAGGCGGGATTCTTCGTGCCTGTCGATGCCCACAATACGCGCTGTACTGTTGCGCCCGCTTCTCGGAGTTCGGCGAAACGCGAGCCGTAGAACACTTCTTTGAAGTGCTTGTAGGCAAGTTTGGCGTTGGCGATAGCGGCTTTGCCCTTGAGCTTGTTATTGAGTGCTACGCGGCTGACATCGCGTCCCTGTGCCGCGCGGATGTTGTTATCCAGCATCCGGTCTACCATCGTGTCAATGCGGCTGAGGAAGAAACTGGCGACAGAGGCAATGTGGGATACGTCTTCGCCAGCGGCATGGCGGCGTTCCAAGCCTCGAATGTATGCCTCTGCGACTTGCGCGTAGTTGCTGAGGCTGAAGATCAGCGTCACATTGACGTTGACACCGGCAGCAATCGCTTCTTCTATCGCAGGGATACCCGCGTCTGTCGCCGGAATTTTGATCATGGCGTTGGGGCGGTTCACCGCCTTGAAGAGGCGTTTTGCCTCTTCCACCGTCGATTGGGTGTCGTTGGCGATGAACGGGGAAACTTCCAGACTTACGTACCCATCACGTCCATTGGTGCGGTCATAAACCGGACGGAAGATGTCGAGCGCGTTCTGAATGTCTTCAATCGCCAGATTCTCGAAGATGACGTAGGGTTCTTCTTTGAGTAAGTGCTCAATCCCGTCGTCATAATCTGCGGAATCG
This sequence comes from Oceanobacillus sp., assembly GCA_035304265.1. Taxonomy (GTDB): domain Bacteria; phylum Chloroflexota; class Anaerolineae; order Aggregatilineales; family Phototrophicaceae; genus Flexifilum. The sequence goes on along the minus strand of DATGQJ010000462.1, from coordinate 3,679 downwards.
CCGATAGCTTTCTGAAAGATGGTTGGATTGGATGTAACGCCAAGCACACCATCTTCATCGATCATGCGTTGAAGTTCACCACTGGTGATCAGGCTGCGGCGAATGTTGTCGTACCAGATACTTTGCCCATACTGTTGTACATCTACGGGCGGGTTACCAGCCATCAGGATTACTCCTCATACACCGAAATTTCGGCAATTATACAAATTCTCAAAGGTGTTGTCTCTCCAGCGCTTGCACCTTGCCGAAGCGCCGCACGTGGCGTTCTTCCTCGCTTGGCTGCGCGGTCAGAAAAGCATCGGCGAGTTCTTCCGCCAGCGCGGGACCGATGATCCGTGCCCCGATGCACAGGATATTCATCCGATCATGTTCGACACCCTGATGGGCGCTGTAGGTATCGTGGCAGACCGCTGCGTAAATGCCTTGAAACTTATTGGCGGCGATACATGCGCCAACCCCACTGCCGCATAGGAGCAGCCCACGTTCGACACTTCCCTCAAGCACTGCCTGCGAAATCGCTGCCGCAACGTCAGGGTAATCACTCGGTACGTCGGGGGTATCCACGCCAAGATCGATGACCTCATGACCCTGATTGCGCAGATAACTGACCAGATGCTGCTTAAGGGGAAAACCCGCATGGTCAGATGCAAGGGCGATTTTCATGCCATCACCTTTCGGGCGGCTTCCACCACCTTTTCCGGCGTTAACCCATATTCCTGATAGATGCGTTGATATGGTGCGCTTGCCCCAAATTTATCGACGCCGATAGCAATGCCTTTCTGACCGACGTAACGTTCCCAACCCAGTGTCACACCCGCCTCAATGCTGACACGGGCGGTCACAGCAGAGGGAAGCACCGCCTCATGGTAATACGAGTCTTGCTTGTCGAATAATTCCCAGCAGGGCAGAGAAACCAGCCGCGCTTTTACGCCTTCGGCAGTCAGGGTTTTGTATGCCTCGTGTGCGATATGTACCTCGCTGCCGGTTCCGATCAGAATGACCTGCGGTGTGCCTTCGCAGTCTGCCAGCACGTAGCCGCCCCGCGCGACACCGCCTCGAATCGCTTCCAGTCCGCCAACCTCTTCGCCTGTCAGAACGGGCACATCCTGTCGTGTGAACACCAGCGCCGTCGGTTTATCAAGCTGCATTGCCACATGCCATGCCGCTGCGGTTTCGTTGGCATCCGCCGGACGAATGACGTAGAGATCGGGGATGGCTCGCATCGCGATCAGATGCTCAACAGGCTGATGGGTAGGTCCGTCTTCGCCCAAGCCGATGCTGTCGTGGGTGAACACATAGATCGGGTTGATCCCCATCAGGCAGCCAAGACGGACGGCTGGACGCATGTAGTCGCTGAAGGTGAAAAAGGTCGCTGAATAGGGTTTGATGATGCCGCCGTGTACCGCCAGCCCGTTCACGATTGCGCCCATGCCATGCTCACGGACGCCGAATCGAACGTTGCGAGCAGCAGGCTTACCGGGTCCGGTGTTTTCCGCGCCTTTGATCAGCGTTCGCGTGCTGCCTGCAAGGTCGGCGTCGCCGCCGATCATGGTGGGGATGTGCTGCGCAATCGCATTCAACACGGTGCTGGATGCGCTGCGGGTGGCGATTTTCTTCTCTGGCGTGAAGCTTGGCAGATCGGCATCCCAGCCTTCGGGCAATTTGCCCGCCTGTGCATTCTCGAACTCGGCGGCAAGATCGGGGTATTCCTTTCGGTATGCCTCGAACAACTCCTGCCACTGTTTCTCCTGCGCGATTCCTGAATCAATCGCAGAGCGGAAGAATTCGAGCGCCTCACCCGGTACATAGAAATCTTCCTGGGGCCAGCCATAAAACTCTTTGACGAGTTTGATTTCCTCAGCGCCAAGTGGAGAACCATGTGCCTCGCTGGTATTCTGCTTGTTCGGGCTGCCGTAGCCGATGATCGTCCTGATCGAGATCAGCGAAGGCTGGTTGTCAACGGCTTTGGCGTTCGCGATGGCGAGACTGATCGCCTCTACATCGTTGCCGTTTTCTACGTCGATGGTATGCCAGCCGTAAGCGCGGAAACGAGCGGCGACATCCTCGGTAAAGGTCATGTCGGCGCTGCCGTCGAGCGTGATGCGGTTGCTGTCGTAGAGGTAGATTAACTTGCCCAGACCCCAGTGTCCGGCAAGCGACGCCGCCTCTGCCACGACCCCTTCCATAATGTCGCCGTCGCTGACCAGCGCGTAGGTGTAGTGATCCACAATGTTGAAATTAGGACGGTTGAAATAAGAGGCGAGGTACGCTTCCGCCAGCGCCATGCCCACTGCCGTCGCCGCGCCCTGACCAAGTGGTCCGGTGGTAGTTTCAACACCCGGCGTCAAATGATATTCCGGGTGTCCGGCGGTGATACTTCCCCACTGGCGGAAATTCTTGATTTGGTCGAGGGATACATCATATCCGGTCAGGTAGAGTAGGGCATATAGCAGCATCGAGCCATGCCCTGCGCTCAGGACGAAGCGATCCCGGTTCGCCCATTTGGGATTATGCGGGTTGTGTCGCAGATGACGAGTCCAGAGTGCATATGCCATTGGTGCTGCGCCCATCGGCAAACCGGGATGACCACTGTTTGCCTTTTGCACAGCATCAATCGAGAGAGTACGGATTGTGTTGATCGCGAGGTTTTGAAGATCGGTAGACAAGACTATTCTCTCCAGCATGTAATGGGAACATTTACGGAACAGATTATACACGCGCCACAATCAACACGCCCAATTTCCCCGACTCTGGATTATGATCACGATGGTTTGCGCTTTCCAGAGGTGATCTATGTCACGACAACTGCTGCTTGCGATCATTGTGTTGGTTCTGGGTAGCTACACGGTACTTTCGCAAGATACGACCCTCCAAGAAGTTGAAATACTCGTGCCTGAAGTGATCGCTACCGTGCCTCACCGTACCGAAGACTTCACGCAAGGATTGGTCTGGGATGAGGGCAGATTGTTTCAGAGCACAGGGCTATATGGGCAGTCGCATTTGCAGGAACTTGACCCTGAAACTGGCGAGCCGATCCGCGAAACACCACTGCCGGAAGAACTCTTTGGGGAAGGGCTGGCATTAGTAGGCGATCAACTGATTCAGATTACGTGGCGTGAGCAAGTCGCCATCTACTACGACCTTGAGACGTTTGAGCCGGACACTATCGTTCGTTACACCGGGGAAGGCTGGGGCTTGTGTTATGACGGCGAATCACTCTACATGACTGATGGCAGCAGCATTCTTTATCGCCGCGATCCCGAAACCTTCGAGCCGACGGGTGCTTATGAAGTGACGTTGATGGGCGTGCCGATTGTGCGACTAAATGAGTTGGAATGCGTAGAAGATGTTGTGTATGCCAACATCTGGCAAACGGATCGGATCGTGCGGATTGATAAAGCAACCGGCGAAGTGACTGCGGTGATTGATGCGTCGAATTTGCTGACGCCTGAAGAACGTGCCGTATTGCCTTCAGGGGCAGTGTTGAATGGGATTGCTTACAACGCCGAGACGGGGACGTTTCTGGTCACAGGGAAATTGTGGCCCACGATTTTTGAAGTGAATTGGGTTCCGCTTGAGGATTAACGACTGAACGTGGCACTGATTCTACTGGCATCCGGCATTTTCTTTGCTGTACTGTTGCTATTGAACAATCTACTGAAAACCATCACACGCAGGG
>DATGQJ010000461.1:0-3466 GCA_035304265.1 Oceanobacillus sp. | reverse complement strand
CGCACCGGAACAACCGTATGTCTCGGCACGATTGTCAACCCGCACGAGAATGCTGCGGGCGGCGTGTCCGTCGAAGTGCGCTTGCTGCGTTCCGGCGGAGAGTCCCCGCTGGTAGAGGTTGCCACCATCGAGCAATCACTGATTCTACCGGGGACGCTTGCGCCATACCGGGTTGTCTTCGATACGCCCTGGTCTGAATTCACCGGAGCGACGGCGATCCTGCGTAGCGCTGACGCCACGTTCGACTCCTCTATCTTGACGCTTAGCGTCGAAAACCAGCGGGTTGAGCTTGTTGATGGAACCTTTGAAGTGACCGCAGAACTGGAGAACACCAGCGAAGGAATCGCGCAGCCGCTTCGGGCAATCGTCACGTTGCAAAACGAAGTGGGCGAAGTCATCGGCTATCGTGTGGCTCCGCTCGATGACAGGGCGCTGCCTCCCGGCGGACGTTACTCGCTTCAGGTTGACCTCGTACCACAGGTGTATCCCTCCACCCCCTTGCGCGTGCTGATATACGCCGAAGCGCGGGCGGTCTAGTTCCGATGCATTTCTAACACATCTGTGCTATTATAGGGTCATGGGGGTGAACCAGTTTCGATGGGGTGCGCTGACCGGACGAGCGAGAAGGCGTACAAGCAAAAACGCAGAAGCCGGTCACACAAGGTGCATTCCAGACCAGCGTGCAACTCGCTGCACCTCCACTATTGCCCGCCAGCGTGTGGGCTTTTTGTTTGGATTGGTATGCCCCCGCATATCGTCCACCGACTATAATCTGTCATCATCCCGACAAATTTGAGGACGCTCCACATGGGCAAAGTTTACGACCAGATCGGGGACGATCTGCGCAAGTTCATCGAAAAGCAGCCGATGTTTTTCGTCGCCACCGCACCGCTGTCAGCAGAAGGACACGTCAACGTTTCGCCGAAAGGGTTAGACACGTTCCGTATTCTCTCTCCCAATCGCGTTGCCTATCTCGACATGACCGGAAGCGGCAACGAAACTTCCGCGCACATCAACGAGAACGGACGCATCACCTTCATGTTTTGCGCCTTCAAAGGATCACCCATGATCGTCCGGCTCTACGGCACAGGGCACACGGTGTTGCCTGAAACGCCGGAATGGGATGCGCTGGTTCCCAACTTCGAGACCTACTATGGCTACCGTCAGATCATCGTGGCAGACATCACGCGGGTAGCAACCTCGTGTGGCTACAGCGTTCCGCTGATGGAACTGGTGGGGCAGCGCGATACGCTGATAAAGTGGGCAAAGGCAAAAGGCGACGATGAACTGGTGGCATATCGCCAGCAAAAGAATCAATACAGCATCGACGGCTTGCCCGCCCCGCTTGCCGAAACGCTCACCCGGTAATCTCAATCAGCAGTGTTGTTGAGTGCCTGCCGGTTGAGCAGGCGCTTTTGCTTAAGGCAATGGCTGTGACATTCGGCACTAAACTGCCTTTATATATATGGGGAGGGAATTCACCCCCTGATAAACCCACATGACAAAATTTTACGACTTATTAATCAGAATTGGTTTGTTATTTGTTATCTGTCAGGCGTACACTAAGACGGGGAAAGGCTTTGTCCCGGATGGTTGAAATGCCCACTGTGTCAAACGAATCCATCACGCAGCATCAATTGCAGGGGCGTTGGTTGACAATCGCGCGGGTGGTCTGGGGTGTGTTGGCGGTGCTGGCATTGGCGTTGTTTGCCATTGCCGTGCCGGGACGCATCGAACGACTGCTCAACACGAACGAGCCTTATCTCGCCGAGATGGGGATGTCCGTCGAAGCCTATACCGCCATCTACGCCGGACGCGAGATTGTGTTTGTGCTGTCCTTTGCGTTAATCGGCGTGCTGATTTTCTGGCGGCGCTCCAATAACTGGGTCGCGATTCTCACTTCGGCGACCTTGCTCACCTTCGGTACAACCTTCTTTGCCGTTTACCGCAGCGTGTTGATGGAACAATCCATGCTGCTGTATTACCTGTCGCGTGTGGTGGTGCTGGTCGGATATGGCGGCTTGGTGCCATTTTTGTATATGTTCCCCGACGGCAACTTCGTCCCACGCTGGACGCGCTTCGCGGCGCTGGCATGGCTGGGCTTGAACTTGGTCTTCCTCATCGACTCCGATGGTTTGTTCACCTACGTGAACGGGCAGGCGGTGCTGGTCACGCGCAACGTCGTGCTTCAGTCGATTTTCCTCGGTATCGGTATGTACGCGCAAGTGTATCGCTACGCCCGCAAGTCTACACCCATGCAGAAGCAGCAAACCCGCTGGATCGTCTTCGGGTTTTTGACGGCGTTTCTGGCGTTTGCGGTCTTCTACAGCATCATCCAGATTTTCCCGTCCATGCGTGAGCCGGGCGTGCCGCGTCTCGCCCGTATTTTGCTCGGTGAGTCGATCTTTCTCGGCGTGTTCATGGTGCTGGTGTACGGCATCACCATCGCCGTAATCCGCTACCAGTTGTTCGACATTCAACTGCTTATCCGGCGCGGTCTGATTTATGGTGTGGTCACGTCGCTGTTGGCAGTGGTCTTCATCGCCAGTCTGTTCGTCCTGAAAAACGCGATGGAAATGGCGCTTGGTGGACAACAGTCGTCTACCGCCGCCATCATTTCCACAGCGACCGTGATGATGCTTTTCCAGCCCACCCGCCAGCGCGTGCGCCGCTTCATTGACCGCCGCTTCTTCAAGCTGCCCGCCAACATCGACGAACTGAGCAAGCCCCACGCGCCGATTGCCAACCCCGGTGCGCTCACAGGTGTTCAGCTTGGACCCTACAAAGTGGGTGAGGTGTTAGGTCGCGGCGGCATGGGTGAGGTCTATCGCGGTGAACACGTGACGCTGAATCGCGCCGTCGCTATCAAAGTGCTGCCGCGCGAACTGGCACAAAAAGAGGAATCCCGCACCCGCTTCGAGCGTGAGGCGCAAATCGTCGCCTCCTTCAAGCACCCGAACATTGTCAACGTTTTCGACTTCGGCGAATACGAGGGTATGTTCTACATGGTGATGGAGTTCCTTGAAGGGCGCGAGTTGAGCGACGAATTGAAATCCAGCGGCGCGATGTCGCCCGCAGAGGCGTATCCTATCCTGCATGATGTCGCCGCCGCGCTCGACTACGCACACGTGCAGGGCTTCGTCCACCGTGACGTGAAGCCGTCGAATATCATGCTGCAACCGACCAAAGACGGGAAGCGTCGCGCGGTGCTGATGGACTTCGGGATTGCCAAGATCGTCAGCGGTAGTTCGGCAGGCATCACCCAGACCGGCACGATGGGAACGCTCGACTACATGGCTCCTGAACAGATCATGTCTGCGAAAGAGGTTGATGCAAGTGCCGACATCTACTCGCTCGGTGTTGTCGCCTTCCAGATGCTTACGGGCGAACTGCCGTTCAAGGGCAGCAACGCCGGACAAGTCCTCTATGGGCATCTGCAAAAACCCGTCCCCGACCCCCGCGAATT
>DATGQJ010000460.1:0-7960 GCA_035304265.1 Oceanobacillus sp. | reverse complement strand
AACGAGCAAAGCACGATTGAGGTTCGTATTCCCGCGAATTCGCCGGGGCTTACGGCAGGAGACCGCGTTCTCTTTCTGATTCGTGTGGGTATCGGTGATATTGAGCCAGCGGACAGCAATACCGTGGGCGATAACAGTGCTATCACCCCTGCGATTACCGTGCCGGAAGTAACGAGTGCCGCGCCGGAAGTCGTTCCTACACAGGCGAGTACGCCCGCACCGACTCCTGCAACGCCACCGCCTCCTGCTGCGGATACACCATTTGCGATTGACTTCACCAATCCGCTGCATATTGCCCTGCTGATTGGCGCGGGCGGCATCCTGCTGATTTTGATCTGGATGCTGACGGTGATTCTGCGGCTTTTGTTCTCGCAACCGCCGACCTTTACGACATGGCAGCCGCCTTACGTCTTTACGCCGCTGATGAACCCGAACACGACTACCGGACGACGGCAGTTATGGCAGCAGCACGCACAGAGCGATACCCTGCCGCTGCCCTGCGCACCCGGCAATTTCATGGCGCGTAAAGTGCTGATCGGCATGAATGGCGCTAAACTGGCGGGATGGCGCGTGACGGCGATGCGCATCAGCCAGTACGATATGTACGGGCGTGTGGCGCGAAGTCAGACGATTGCGCCGAAGTCGGTGGTCAAACGTATGGACTGGGCAGTGCGCAAAAGCGCCAAATTGTCTCCCAAGCGGGTAGAACGAACTGTGCGCCCGGCGGCAAAGCGGCTGCTGCGCGAATTTCGCAAACGGATCAAGCGCAATGCGTCGCTGCCTATCGCGCTCGACATCCGGCTCAAGGGGACGCATGGTGAGGTGCGGATTGTATTCGAGTTGCACCAGTGCATTGACAATCACTGGCAGATGGTCGATCAATGGGAACCGGAGATGACTATTCTCAGCGGCAGCTTATTCGAGAATTTCACTTATTCACTGCATGGACAGCGCCCCGGAGAGAAGAAGCGCCAGTTTTACCAGCGACTTCAGAACGAACTGACGCAGGTACTTGCTGCGATGGTGCAGCAGCCTCCGCCTCAAGTTGCTCCGCCGGAAACCGTGACCGATACCATGAAGATGCAGCCAGTGACGGCGGATACGGTGAATACAGAGGTGAGTCAAGAAAGCCAAGAGTGATGCTCGAAGGCGTAATCTAGATCACTGCGTAGAGAGGGCGCACTTCATCGGTGCGCCCTCGTTGTTGCTTATGCATTAGTGCTCTCGATGACTGCCCGCGCGGAGTCAATGCCTGTCGCGCCGCTTGGGAAAGTCCCCTGCGCACGTTCGATTTGCGCCGAGCCGTTGCCATCAACGCACCGCACCCTGAATGTGTGAGTGCCTTCGCTGAATACCCAGTCGTAGCGCCAGATTTGCCACGTGCGATCAGAGATGGGTGAGCGCACCTGTGCATCGACCCATTCCCCATCGTCTACGCTGACCTGAACTCGTGAAATGCCGCGATCCCCTGCCCATGCAATGCCGCCGACGGGAATCACCATCTCACCGTTTTCGTTCTCGTACATTGCGTCGGTTGCGACGGTATCGACCACTGCGGTAGCGAGTGCAAGCGCCTCTTTGTCCCAACCACGCCGCACCCAGTAGCCATCCTGATCGCCGGAGATGAATTCCATGCCCGTGATCCATTTGGGCTGTTTCATGCCGTAGCGGTTGGGGATGTGAATGCGCAGGGGGAAACCGTGCTCTACCGTCAACGGCTGATCTTCCCATTCATACGCCAGCATCACGCGCTCATCCTCTTCGATGACGGAAAGGGCTACTGTCTCGTCGAAGCCATCTGCCGCCGTGATTTTGATGTGCGTGGCATTCTCTGGTATGTCGATGTCGGCTAGCAGGGTTTGCATACTCACGCCCGTCCATTTGATGGTGCTGATCAGGCTGCCGCCAACCGGATTGGAAATGCATGACATGGTGATGTAGTCCTGCCGTGAAGGGTAGCTGCGGATGTCGTCCAGTGTGAGTTCGGCAATCGTCCTCACGCTGCCGTCTTCGGTGAGTGCGGTGGTAAAAGGCAGCACATATCCCTCAGGCTCAATGCGCGGCGGAACTGTCGTGATGTCGATGCGATAGTGATCTTCCAATGGCGTCACTTCGAGGCGCGTGCCCGGAGCAGGGATCACCGGATCGTCGGCATTCGGTAAGGATGCCATCTCGACGCTTGGAGTAGCATCCGGCTGCGCCAGCGGTTGGATGATGTCTTCATCCCGTTGGTTGAGCAATGCCCCCAGACCAGCGCCGACGACGGTGAGAGTCGCCGAAGCCGCGCCTACACGCACCAGAAACTGGCGGCGGTCTATGACTTGCGCGGAGGCTTGTGCTTCCTGCGGCGCAGCCGTCCGGTAGGCGAGGGTATTGTAGACCGATCCAACCGCCATCCCCCAGCCGATCAGCAGGATAGCGATCCAGACGATGGAAACGGCTGGATCGGCGCTGCCGAGATAAGGCAAAGTCGCCATCATGCCAAGCACGATCACGGCGACAATCAGACCTAATCCGATGCCGGGAAATGACTCGTTGGCTGGCTTCTGCATTCTGCGCATGACGGCGAAGAAGATAGCGCCCGCGATGATGCCAAGTATCAACAGCGTTGTCCATTCGATGACGAATTCAACCTGCTTCGCCACAACATCGACCCGTCCAATATTCAGGCTGATGATGGTGTTGCTCATGACCTGAATGATTCGCGGCACAAGCTCGCCCGGTGCGTTGTCGCGCCCGAAGGCGAACAGGATACTGGGGATGAACGGAAAACCTGCAAGTTGCTGTCCCAAAAACGAAAGCGCAATCACAGGGATCATCAGCAACCCGCCGATGAATGCGCCCATCCATAAACCCGGTTTTCTTTGCATGGCTGCTCTCCACTACTGTTCTATTCTTAAGAATACGAACGCAACATTACATTCAGATGAATGACGAATTGGATTTTTGGCTGCCAGCGCGTACAATCACTTGAGTTTGCCTCTGGCTCAATTCCGGCAGGATGCAATGATTGTTGTAGATGCACATGAGGACATCGCGTACAACGCAATTTGCTATGGACGTGATTATCGCATCAATGCATGGGAAAAGCGACGACGCGAAGCAGGCACAGAAGTAGCACAGCAAGCGGGGGACGCCACGACCGGACTACCGGATGCGATTCTGGGACGGGTAGGGGTGGTGTTTGCAACCATATTTGTCGCGCCTGCAAAGCCTCAGCCGACTCCATGGGATAAATTGGAATACCAGACACCACGACAAGCCGAACGGCTTGCCCTTCAGCAACTTGACCATTATCGACGGCTTGCCGACGAGTGCGACAAAATACAGATTATCGAAACGCAGGCGCAGCTTGACGAGGTGCTTGCCACCTGGGAACCGGATAAAGAACTGGTCGAGCACAAACAGGGATTGGTGCTGTTGATGGAAAGCGCCGACCCCATTCTTGAACCGAAGCAGTTCGAGGAATGGTACGAGCGCGGGGTGCGGATCGTGGGTCCTGCATGGGCAGGCACGCGCTACAGCGGCGGCACGGGGCAGCCCGGTCCTCTGACCAATCTGGGGCGGGAACTGCTCGAACAGATGGAAGACCTGAATGCCATTCTCGACCTTTCGCACATGGCGGAAGCCGCATTTCTGGAGTCGCTGGATCGCTACGGTGGGCAAATCATTGCCAGTCACAGCAACCCGCGCCATTTCGTGAACACGGATCGCCATTTATCCGATGAGATGATACGCCGTCTGGCGGAACGCGACGGTGTGATGGGGATCGTGTTGTTCAACCGCTTTTTGAAACAGGGATGGACGAAATTCGACGGAAAAAAAGCAGTGTCCTTCTCCGTACCGTTGGATGCGATTGATTATGTTTGCCAGCTTACCGGAAGTGCGGCGCACGTCGCGATTGGCAGCGATTTCGACGGCGGATTCGGCGCGGAAAGCATTCCCGATGGCATCGAAACCGTCACCGATCTCTGGCATATCGGCGAGGCGCTCAAGGCACGTGGCTACTCGGAGGACGACGTTGCGGCGATTATGAGTGGCAATATGTTGCGCAAACTGCGCCAGTCACTCCCTTAGGTCATCACCATGATTGGTATTGCACAGTTTGGCATCGCTTTAGGGGCACTCGGCGCGGTACTGGCGTTCATGGGGCTGTTTCCCGGCGTGACCGGAATCGAACCGGGGATTGGCGTGGGTATTGTCCAATACGTCACCATTTTCATCGGGTTCACGCTGCTGGATTTAGGCGCACTGATATACGTGAAATATACCTTTTACCCAGATCGTCCCGCGAATTTCGCGCAGCAAATCGGCATACGTCTGACGATGACCGGACTTTTGCTTGGCGGAATGGCAGGTTTGGCGGATTTCCTCGGATTTGGATCGCATATACGCACGGATGTGACGGACGTGGTGTTCGGACCGCTGCAAGCGATTGGCGCTGTGGGCGGGCTGGTGGTGGCTGCAATCGGCATCATTATTTATGCGCTCACAGGCGAACCGCCAGCGGAAGGAGATGAATGAATCCTTAGAGCCTGCGGACATTGTTGCCGGATATTTTCCGATGTAATATCGTACTGATGTTCTGTTTCGCGTACACTAACGTTCTGCGCTTAGGAGGCGTGGCAATGCGTAAATATTTTGCTCTTTTATCTATTCTTCTTTTATTGCTCACTGTAGCGGCTCCTATCCTCGCACAGGAGCGACCCAGTACCTCCGAATGGCTCACCGATGATGGACGGTTCACCACGCTGCTTTCAGCTATCGAGGCGGCGGATTTAGAGGATGTCCGCGAAGGTGATGACCCTGTTACGCTTCTGGCTCCTACCGACGATGCATTTACCGCGACACTCGCTGAACTGGGGATGACTGCCGACGAATTGCTGGAAGATACCGAAACGCTCACGAGCATTCTGCAACTTCACGTCATTCCCGGACGGTATTTCTTCCGCAACCTGACGAACGGTCCCACGTTGGACACTGCGTTGGAAGGTGAGTCGGTGACGTTCGACCTGACCGATGGCGTTTTCACCGTGAACGGCGCGAACATCATTGATACGGACAACATCACGTCGAACGGCGTTATTCACGTGCTGGAAGATGCGGTGTTGCTACCATCTACTGTTCAGGAAGGGGCGGCAGTTGATCGTGCCCACGTTCGGTTCGCGCATTTCTCGCCGGATGCCGGCATAGTAGACATTTATGTCAACGGTCAACTCAGCGAGTTCACTGAAGTGGCGTTTGGCACGGTGACTGACTGGATTGAAGTTCCGGCGGGAACGCTCAACGTGAGCTTTGCCCCGACAGGCTCGACCACCAGCCGGGGGACGGGCAACAGCGTCACTCCGGGTAGCTGGGTGACGGTTGCGGCGATGGGCACTGCCGGTGCTCAGCGCATGATCGTGCGTTTCATCGTGGAAGATTTCAGCGACATTCGTGAGGGCGTCGCCCGTGTGTCCTTCCTTCATGCGGCTGAGGGCGCACCTATCGCGGATGTGCTCGCGAATAGTAATCTGTTGATCGCCACGCTCGCCTATCCGCGTTCGCTAGGCAACAACGATGGCTTCGATACCCGTGAGATTGGCGCAGCGACTTACGATGTTCAGCTTGTGCCTTCCGGCGCGACTGAGCCTGTGCTGGCGGAGCGGGCAGGTTTCCCCTTCACTGCGGGGGTAAACTATTTCGTGGCATTGATTGGAACGCCGACCAACTTGCAGCTTGTCATCGTCCCAACGACGGTGGGGAATGCGTCGTAAGCGGTAATCAATCAAAAAGCCTGTAGAAAAAAAGCCTCATTCTCACTATCGAGATGAGGCTTTTTGTTGTGTTCAGCAAAAAAATCAAAAATTAGCTAAGATCAAGTCTGTGAGGTTGTCACAAGGAGTAGACGAGTCATGGAAATCGATCAGCAGACGATGGCGGAACTGCTCAAATTGGGCAGCCAGTATTTTATCCCGGCGGCGGCGTTGTTACGTGCCCTGTATTCCGGTGTCCGGGGGAAATTTCCTGAAGGCTTCGCGCAAATCGCTGGCGCAAGTTTGTTTGCAGGGATCACCGCCGTTGCAGGTAATGAGGAGTTGGATATACGTGCGATCATCCTCGAAATTCTGGGGAACACGGTGTTTATGGCAGGGCTGCTGGCGTTCATCATGACCTATCTGCTGCGCTCTCCGAATCGCGGTCAGCTTTTCGACGGGATTGTCGGTGGCGTTTTGGGTTTGATCGCATGGGCAGGGTGGGTATATGTGCTTCAGAACGATTGGCCCTGGTGGACTGCGCCGCTGGTGATCGCGGCGGGCGCGGCGATATTCATCTCCCTGCGCTTCATGCTGCGCCAGATCGCACGGTTGGTGAAACTCGCCACGTATTTGATCATCATTGGGCTGATCTTCGCTGTCGGTGCGGGGGCGGTCTATCTCTTTCAGGTGGTCACACAAACGCCAGCGGCTGGCTGAGGTGATTTTCACCTGAAATTAATTTTTTAATTAACATATACCTGCTACACTGATGTCAACAACGAAATCGGGAGATTCGTGCATGACGATACAGGTAGGTTGGGGTAATCCTCAAAAATCATTCATTCTGTATTCATTCGACGGTGCATGGACGTGGCATGAGTTTTATGCGGCGATTGATATTGCCCAGCGGCTATCCAGCACCGTCACCCACGAAGTCGGCGCAATCATTGATATGACCAGCGCAGACGATTTACCAAGCAGCATTTCGTTGGGCATCAATATCATGAGCCACGCGAAGAAAACCCTGCTCTACTACGCCCAATCCAGTGATGGTCCGGTGATTATCGTCGGCGCGAAACCGCTGATCAAGGCGCTATGGGATACATTTCGAGCCGTGTCCGGTCCCAAAGTTGTGGCAAATGTCCGCTTCGTGAGAACCATGGAAGAGGCACATCAACTGCTGAAAGAGCAACCACATATCAGTGGCAGGTTGCACAGCGAAGTTACGGCAGCATCCACGCAGCCGTAACCTTCATCTGGGTTACAGATGGCGGAGTCTCTGCTGTATTTCGGATACTGCCGTTCGCGCCTCGGAACGAATGTTGTGCAGCGGACCCAACCCTCGATAGAAACGCCCCACTAAGTGTAGTCCCGGATAACCGAGAACCTCTGTGCTGCCGCCTTCAATATCGTCGGTAATGCGGCGGGGCCAGCCGTCAGCGTCGGTTTCGTAGGGGAAGTCCAGATAATTTATCGCCGGACGGTAGCCCGTCGAGAGAATCACCGTATCAACGTCGTATCGAGTGCCATCCATTAGCACGACAGAATCGTGCTCGAAGCACTCAAGCCCCGCAACGACTTTGATGCTGCCTGCTTTTACCGCGTCAATAAGCTGGCGACCACGAATGGGCGCTGAAGTGCCTCTCCGGTCTGTTCGGTTCGGGGCGAGGGGAAGCCCCAGATTGGCGGCGTCACGATAGCCCTGATAGATAATTTTGTCAAGCACCCGTTTGCGCCAGCGCTTCGGCACAAAGGCTCGCGCCAGCAAATTCCATGTGGAATCGGGAAGCCCGTAAGGACAGCGCCGTGCAACCACGATGTCGCTGCGAATCGAGAGGTACACGGGGAGTTGAGCGACGGGTAAGAGTTCCAGTGCAATATCGACGCCGCTGGGTCCGTTTCCGACGACCAAGACCCGCTTGCCTGCAAACGGCGCGGCATGGTTGAAATCATGCGCGTGCAGGACTTCACAGGCGGTTTGGTCAATGCCCGGAATGTCGGGAATGTAAGGATTACTGAAGCGTCCGCTGGCGACGATCACTGCTGGAAACCACGCCGAGCCAATCGAGGTTTCGACGCACCAGCCACCATCCTGAGGACTGACTCGACGCACTTCCACACCGAGCAAAATACGAAACTTGCGCTTGTTCACATAGCGGCAGAGATACTCGTAAAACTGCCGTCCGGTGGCGTAGATGCCGTAACGCAAGGGAAAACGCTCA
>DATGQJ010000459.1:0-8657 GCA_035304265.1 Oceanobacillus sp. | reverse complement strand
AATGAGAGAAAAACCCCTGCTTCCACATTTCTGGACATACCTTTTCCTGATCATCATGGCGATATTCGTGCTGTTTCCGCTGGTGTTTTCGTTCTCGCAATCGCTGATGACGAATCAGGAAGTGAACCGCTGGCCCCCGCCGATCATTCCTCGCTCTCCGACGTTCGATAACTACAACACGGTCTTTACCCAGCCGGACTTGAAGCTGGCGATCTGGCTGCGCAACAGCCTTTTCGCAGCAAGCGCCTATACCCTCGTGGTGATGGTCATCTGCGCTCCGGCAGCATACGCCTTTGCGCGGCTGCGGTTTCCCGGTAACAATCTCCTGTTCGGTCTGCTCCTGCTGACCGTCATGATTCCCTCTCAAGTGACGCTGATTCCCAACTTCCTGCTCATGCGTGACTTGAAGTTTTTGGACACGTTCCATGCGCTAATCTGGCCCGGCGCGGCAAACGTGTTCGCCGTCTTCTTGCTGCGCCAGTTCTTCATGCAAATCCCGCATGAACTGGAAGAGGCGGCAATTCTGGACGGCGCAAGTTACTTCGGACGCTTCCGGCATGTGATTTTGCCGCTGTCTACCAACGCGCTGACGGCACTGGGGATTTTCGTGTTTCTCGGTCACTACAACGACCTGCTCTGGCCCTTCATCACGACCAGCAGCCTTGAAATGCGAACACTGCCCGTCGGTTTGCAGATTTTGAACTCGTCCTACGCCGGACAATATCGCCCGATGGTGTTGGCTGGCGCAGTCTTCGCTACCGTCCCGGTCATGATCGTGTATATCATTTTCCAGCGACGTATCATCAAGGGAGTTGTACTCACAGGCATGGGTGGTCGGTAGACACTTTCACTGTGGGCTAAAAACACAACATTACTTTAATAACAACACTGGCAACGCGCATTCGGCTACCAGTTAGGTTTATGTTTGCACAGAGCCGGTGATAATTTTCGCTATCTGCACAATCAAACAAGGTGAATGCTAATGTCTGCTTCCCAAGCCCACGTTTATCTCGACACGAACCGCGTCATCAGCAAGATTTCACCGCTGGTGTTCAGCGGCTTTGCCGAGCATATGGGGCGCTGCATTTATGAAGGGATTTACGATCCCGCCTCGCCACACGCCGACGAGCGCGGATTGCGCAAGGACGTGCTGGCGGCGCTGCGCGAACTCAACTTCCGGGCGATGCGCTATCCCGGTGGCAACTTCCTGAGCGGGTATCGCTGGGAAGACGGCGTGGGTCCGCGCGATCAGCGTCCTCGCCGCCGCGACCTCGCGTGGCAATCGATAGAAACCAATCAGTTCGGCACCAACGAATTCATGGAATTCTGCAAGGCGATCAATACCGAGCCGATGATGGGCGTCAACATGGGCACGGGAACGATTCAGGACGCGGCGAATCTAGTGGAATACTGCAACGCACCCACCGGCACGAAGTACGCCGACTTACGCGCCTTGCACGGCTATCCTGAGCCACACGGCGTCAAGTATTGGTGTCTGGGCAACGAGATGGATGGTCCTTGGCAGATCGGGCATCTTGAAGCGGAAGAATACGGCAGGAAAGCGCGTGAAGCCGCCAAGATGATGCGCTGGCACGACTCTTCCATCGAGTTGATCCTGTGCGGCTCGTCCTCTAGCAGAATGCCCACCTACCCTGAGTGGGATCGGGTGGTGCTCGAACACTGCTGGGAGCAGGTCAATTACCATTCGATGCACTACTACGCCAACAACCACGACGACGATACTGCCAGCTACCTTGCCCTGAGCGCCGAGTTCGAGGCGTTTGTGGATACGCTGACGGGCGTGCTGCGCTACGTCAAAGCAAAGCAGCGCTCCAAGCACGACGTGTATCTCTCGTGGGACGAGTGGAATGTGTGGTACAAGGCGCACCTGCCCGTTCACATGCAAGGCAAATGGACGGAAGCGCCGCATTTGATCGAGGAAATCTACAATCTCGAAGATGCGCTGGTGGTCGCGCAGTGGCTCAACGTGTTCCTGCGCAAGTCGGACGTGGTGAAGATCGCCTGTATCGCGCAGATCGTCAACGTGATCGCGCCGATTTTGACGACCCGCGACTCGATGTTGAAACAGTCGATCTACTATCCGCTGATGCTGTTCAGCAAGCTGGCAAGCGGCGACGCGCTGGACGTGTTCGTGAAATCGCCGATGTATTCAACCCAGAAGTTCGGCGATATGCCGCTGTTGGACGTGTCGGCTTCCTTCAATGAAGAAACCAACGCCAACAATATCTTCATCGTCAACCGAAGCCTGACCGACAGCGTGCCAGTAGAACTCCACTGGCAGGATCGCGCTCCGCAGCGTATCACGGCGGTGCATCAGGTGGCGGGAACCGATCCAAAAGCAGCCAACAGCTTCGAGAACCCGAACCAGATCGTGGCGGTGAATGTGCCTGCGCCATCGGTGAGCGACCACTGCGCGGCGTTGATGTTACCGCCGCTTTCGTTCACGGCTATCGAGGCGGCGCTGTAACCTTCTTTAATGCAAATCTGTCGCAGGGGCAAGCCGTCTTGTCCCTGCGAACTTCCTCATTTCAATCACGGTCAACCTGTACAAGTAAAAATTATTGATGTGGAGAAGATGATGAAACCTGTACCTCTCCAATCGTTGATAAAACTCTTTTTTATTGTCATGACCCTTCTCATGAGCACAGGCGCAGTGTATCCGCAGGCAGACCCCGGCGTCCTGCGCAACCCGCTAAATCCTTCTCGCGGACCTGACCCGTGGCTGGTCTACTACGAAGGCAACTATTACCTCGCCACCACCACCGGGACCTCGGAACTGGTAATGCGCCAGTCGCCAACGCTGGCAGGCTTAAAGACTGCCGATCCGATCCAGATTTATTTCGAGACCGATCCTTCGCGCTGCTGCAATATGTGGGCACCAGAGTTTTACCTGCTCGACGGACCCAACGGACCGCGCTGGTACTTTTACTACACAGCGGGCACGTCGGGGACGCTCGACAACCAGCGCACACACGTGCTGGAAAGCGAAGGCACCGACCCGATGGGTCCGTATACCTATAAGGCGCGTATCTACGATCCGCAAAATGATGTCTGGGCGATTGACGGCAGCATTCTGCAACTGAACGGGTCGCTGTATTTTCTCTTCTCCAGTTGGGTCGGCGAAAACCAATCGCTGTTCATCGCGCCGATGAGCAACCCATGGACGATCAGCGGCGAACGGGTGATGATCGCGCAGCCGGAATACGACTGGGAACGCAGCGGCTTGAATGTGACCGAAGGTCCGGTGGCGCTGTATCACGATGATCAGACCTTCATCATCTATTCCGCCAGTTACTGCGCGACGCCGGACTACAAGCTAGGGATGCTGATTTACAACGGCGGCGACCCGTTGAGCGCCGATTCGTGGGTGAAGCATCCTGAGCCTGTGTTTCAGCGCTCGGACGAGAACGGCGTGTTTGGTCCCGGTCATAACGGCTTCTTCAAGTCGCCTGACGGAACCGAAGATTGGATCGTCTACCACGCCAACGATTCAGAGACTGGGGTATGCGACGACGCGCGGACGACCCGCGTGCAGCGCTTCACGTGGAACGAGGACGGCACGCCGAATTTTGGCGTTCCAGTTTCGCTTGAAGAAGTCATCCCTGCCCCCTCAGGCGACATGGGAATCGATCCGGCACTCGAAGCGCCGCCTGTGATCTCGCGCTTTGAGTCCTATGGTCTGGAAAACGCCTATCTGCGGCACGTCGATACAGGAATGCGCGTCGATTTTTCTACCGACAATCCGGGCGATTCGCAGTTTGTGATCGTTCCGGGTTTGGCTGATCCTGAGGCGGTGTCTATCGTGTCGGTGAACCTCCCCGGCTACTATTTGCGACACCGCGATAACGTCCTGCAACTCGCCGCAAATGATCGTTCCGAAACCTTCAACGCCGACGCGACGTGGTGGATCAGACCGGGCTTGGCGGACAGCGAGTGGATTTCATTCGAGGCTTACAGCAGACCGGGCAGCTACATCGGGCAGCAGTTCGGGATTGTGGCGCTGGTCACGATAACCGACGCCAGCCCTGACCGAATGCTGGAAGATGCAACCTTCCGCGAAGTACGCGAAGGGGACGGCTAAGCGCTGTTCAGTGTGGCGGCGCTGATGGGAGCGTTCTCATTCTCCACGTTTCAAATGGGCTGCAATCGCTGTTCATTGCGCCAATGAGGGAGATGTGAACCTCACCCCCTCTCCACTTCATGGAGAGGGGGAGTTGAGCAAAGCGAGGCGGGGTGAGGTTCAATGGCATCCCCTACAGCAAAGCCTAAATCCGCTGGGTGAGCAGATAATAGGCGTCGTTCCAGTGGAGTTCGTTCTTGAACTGATGCAGCGTCGTGTTTTCGTCGATGCGCAAAAACTCCATACCCGCGATTGCCGCGAAGTCTTCCATATACTCAGCGGTCAGCGAGAGGCTGAAGCCGGTATGGTGCGCTCCACCTGCGTAAATCCATGCCGCCAATGCGTCTTTGAAGTTGGGACGCGGCACCCACAGCGCCCGCGCGACAGGCAGCTTGGGCAGCGGCGCATCCGGCGCAACCACATCGACGGTGTTCACGACCATGCGGAAGCGGTTGCCCATATCCATCAGCGAGACGTTGATCGCAGGTCCGGTCTGAGAGTTGAACACCAACCGCGCCGGGTCTGCCTTGCCGCCGATGCCCAACGGATGGACTTCAAGGCTCACCTGCCCGTCGGCAATCGAGGGGCAGATTTCCAGCATGTGCGCCCCCAGCACTTTCATGCCGTTCGGATCGAGGTGATAGGTGTAGTCTTCCATAAAGGACGTGCCGCCGTCCAATCCGGCGCTCATCACCTTCATTGCCCGCAGCAGCGCCGAAGTCTTCCAATCGCCTTCCGCGCCGAAGCCGTAGCCATCTGCCATCAAGCGCTGCGCCGAGATGCCGGGAAGCTGCACCAGCCCATGCAAATCCTCAAAGGTGGTGGTGAAGGCTTTGAAGCCGCCCGACGTGAGGAAATTGCGCAGACCGATTTCGATACGCGCCGCCTCACGAACCGAGCTATGCCGCGCTCCGCCCGCGCGTAAATCCGGCGCGACGACGTACTGCTCCTCGTATTCCTTCACCAGTTGGTCGATTTCGGCGTCGCTTACCTGATTGACCATCGCCACCAGATCGCCCACGCCATAGCCATGCACGGCATAGCCAAGCCGTATCTGCGCTTCGACCTTATCGCCTTCGGTGACGGCAACCGAACGCATGTTATCGCCAAAGCGGGCAAGCTTCGCGCCCTGCGCGTCGTGCCACGCACAGGCGGCGCGTGTCCAGATCGAAAGACGTTCCTGCACTTCGGGGTCTTGCCAGTGACCGACGATCACCTTGCGATTGAGGCGCAACCGGCTCACGATGAAACCAAATTCCCTGTCGCCGTGCGCGGCTTGATTCAGGTTCATGAAATCCATGTTGATGTCCGACCATGGAATGTCGCGGTTGTACTGCGTGTGCAGGTGCGCCAGCGGCTTCTGAAGCGCCGAAAGCCCCGCGATCCAGTTGCGCGACGGCGAGAAGGTGTGCATCCACGCGACCACGCCGACGCAGTTGGGCGCGGCATTCGCCTGAAGGCAAATGTTGTGGATTTCTTCCGAGGTGGTCAGCACCGGCTTGAAAACGATTTTTACCGGAATGGTTCCGGCATCGTTGAGCGCCCGCACGATCTCTTCCGAATGTTGGGCGACCTGTTGGAGCGCCTCTGCGCCATAAAGGTGCTGGCTGCCCGTCAAGAACCAGACTTCAAATTGATGCAGGTCTATCATGAGTCATGTCCTTATAGATGATACTTTCCAATAAAGTTTTCCAGCGCGGCTAGTCTGGCGTGATCATTTCGGGCCAGCCGTCGGCATCCCACACAATCGGGTCGATTCGCAGCGTGAATACGCCCTGATTGTCGGCGTCGTAGGCATGGTAGACGAGATAATCCACGCCGTTTTCCTGTAAAACCGAGTTGTGTCCCGGTCCGCGCCAGCGCTCCGTCGGGAACGTCACCTGAGTGCCGCCGTCGTTCATCATGTCCACGCCGTCACGGTCAACGTAGTGTCCGGTGACGCTTTCCGAACGCCCCACACGCACATTATAGGTGCTGTTTGCGCCCTGACAGCAGGCATCGAAGGAGACGAACAGATAATAGAAGTCACCCTTACGTATAATGAACGGCGCTTCGATGGCACGTGGATGTATCCTGCGAGAAGCCAAGGAGTACAACGTCTCGTCCTCTGAAGAAAGTTTGCCCGTCTCATAGTCGAGACGACGCATCTTGATCCCGCTCCAATGGCTACCAAAAGCCAGCCATGGCACGCCGTCCTCATCGAGAATCACGTTCGGGTCAATACAGTTGTAGTCATCGCTGCGGACCGATTCGATCACCAAGCCTTGATCGACCCATTCAAAATCATCGGACTGCGGGTCGAGCGTCACATTGGTCGCCAAGCCGATGACCGAGCGATTGCTGCCAAACGTGGAAACCGAGTAGTACAGGTGAAACTTATCGTTGAAGTAGGAAATATCCGGTGCCCAGAAGTCGTTCTGGTTGGGGATCATCTCTCGCGCCCAATCGGGTATCCTCGGAAAGACGCGCGGCGGAAACGAAAGCCGCCAGTTCACCAGATCGGTAGAATGGCGAACGGGAATGCCCGCTCCCGTCGAAAAGAGATAATAAGTATCGCCTTCTTTGATGATCGCGGGGTCGTGAACGCGCCGGATGTTGCCATCCAGTTCGAGATCCATGGGTGCGTCGTCTTGCCCTTGCGCCAGCCCCGACAGATTCATCCCCAAACCCAACACCAACCCTGATTGAAGTATTTTTCGCCGCGTAAGTCGCATATCTTTCCCTTTCAAACAATAGTTCGCATATTATGCATACGAATGCATAGCGTGATAAAGCGAATTCTACCGCGAAGTTGAACGTTCACAAAATCTGATTTCGGCAGTTGTCACGGTCATGCGCTAAACTGTTGCAGAGTTTTACCAATGCGGTATAGTGCTCAGGTTTGAGCGGCGTTCGCTTCTCGTGCAGGATTACCATGAAACCGAATATTTTGCTGATCGCCATCGACTCGCTGCGGGCGGATCACATGAGCGGGTACGGGTATCACCGCCTGACCACGCCGCACATTGACCGCTTCGCCACCGAAGGCGTGTTATTTGAAAATACTTTTAGCCCGCACATCCCCACCACATCCGCCTATGCTTCCATGCTCACGGGAATGGACTGCTTCAGCACGCAGGTGGTCACGCTGCGGCATAAAGGCGGCTTGCGCCCGGAAGTGCGCACGATGGCGGAAGTCCTGCGCGATTTCGGCTACAACACGACCTGCGTCGGCTTCACAGGCAACCCTAGCTCGCGCGGCTTTGACACTTACCTCGATTATCCCGGCTGGGGAAGCTGGAACGAGGGACGCAGCCCCAAAGCGCAGAAGCTCAACGAGGTCACGCTGCCGGAACTGGATCGGTTGGTGGATGATGGCAAGCCCTTCTTCATAATGCTGCGCCACATGGACCCGCACGCGCCCTATTTGCCGCCGGAACCCTACGAGCGCATGTTTTATCACGGGAACGAAACCGATCCGGCGAACCGATCCATGGAACCGGTGATGAACTTCAAACCGTTTCGAGATTTCTTCGCATCATGGATGCCGCCGGGTATCACCGATAAGGACTACGTGATCGCGCAATACGACGGCGCAGTCGCTTACATGGACGCCTGCATCCAGTCGATTTTCACGGCGCTGGAAGCACGCGGCATTCTGGAAAATACCATTGTGGTCGTCAACGGCGATCACGGCGAGACGCTTTACGAGCATGAATGCTGGTTCGACCATCACGGCATGTACGATAACGTGCTGCACGTGCCGTTGATCATTCGCTATCCGGCAAAGCTGCCAAAGGGCGTTCGCATCAAAGGCTATAACCAGCATAAAGACCTGATGCCTACCCTGCTGGAACTCGCCGGAATCGAGCAGGATGAAATTCAATGGGCGTCGGACTTACGCTTCGACGGGCGCAGCCTGCTGCCGATGATTCGCGGCGAAGTGGAGTCGTATGAGAGCGAGTTCTACATTACCGAATGCACGTGGATGCGCAAACACGGCTGGCGCACGCCGCAGTGGAAGCTGATCATTGCGCTGGAGCCGGATTTTCACTTCAAGCCGGAAGTTGAACTCTACAACCTGATCGAAGACCCGGAAGAAAATCACAACCTCGCGGAACAAGAACCGGACGTGGTGGCGTTTTTGCGCGGACGCATGGAAGCATGGATCGCCAAGCGGGTTGCAGAAACCGGACTGGAAAACCCGATGTTCACGCAGGGCGACTGGCACGGACATGAGGGCGTTGGCGCTTTTACGTCTTCACAGCAGGCATACGACACGCTGCACATCGGCGATCCAAATCAGGCGGCGCGGCTGCAATCCGAATCCCGCGCTGAAACACAGGGAGAAGAAACACAATGACCCTCAAAGTCGCAATCGTGGGCATGGGCAATATCGGCAACGTTCACGGGCGGGTGTACCACGCGCATCCCGATACGGAAATCGTCGCCGTGTGTGACATCATCCCCGAACGCTCTGATCGTGCGGCGGAAAAGTTCGGCTGTCAGGGCTTCTATTCGGTACAGGAAATGCTCG
>DATGQJ010000458.1:0-3312 GCA_035304265.1 Oceanobacillus sp. | reverse complement strand
TCGCGGTGAGGCGATTTATCAAGCGTGTCAGATGGCGAAAAAAGGCGACGTGGTGATTGCCTGCGGCAAAGGACATGAGCAAAGTATGGCGTTCGGAAACATCGAGTATCCGTGGGATGACCGCGAGGCAATGCGGGCGGCACTGCGGGGGACGCCGCTGAAGACACTGCCGACGGCGAAGAAGGTGTAAGCCATCGCCCTTGCGCCGCGAGGGATGCTTTCATCGGTCAGTCTTCATCAAGAGAAAGCTGCTAGCTGACTGCTAACGATTGGAGGTGAAAATCACATGGACTTCAGTAATCTGAATCTTCAAACCCTACTATACTTGTGCCGATCATCGTCGTCCTGGTCTTGGGTCCAATTTTTCCGATTGTGGTCGGATCAGCGATTTCTCTACAGATGAAGGTAATTGCCAGCCGTCGATGGGCGGCTACACCGGGACATATCATCTCTTCAGAGGTTGCAACTGGCTGGAAGTACGGTGGAGGTCGCAGAAAGGGGCATATCATTTACTTTCCCAAGGTCGTCTACGAATATCACGTAGGCGGGCAGACCTATCAGGGTGACCGGATCATATTCGGTTCGTTTCCGCCGACCAAACGACCTGACGAGGCACAACGCAAGCTGACGCAATACCCACTTCACAGCACCGGACAGGTTTTCTACAATCCTCAAAATCCCTCGGAATCGGTGCTGGAACAGAGTTCCCCTAGGGCAAAAACGCTCTGGTTCGTCGCCGGAGTGCTTCTGCTGCTGATCCTGATGGTGCAGGGATTGGCGCTGCTGCTCGGCACATTGCTCCCGTATCGCGGCTCTTGAGTGCAACGGGCTTTTCTTTCGCTGACCGCTGTTCTTCCACACCGTAGGTCAGGCGTTGGGTAGACAAAATCTATTTTGTGGTAAAATCCCTGATTGTTTTTAGGAGCATGTCTTGATGCTCGACTTAGGCGTTATCATTCTAAACTGGAATACCTGCGACTTACTGCGACGCTGCCTGCAAACCGTCTTTGCAAGTCAGGGCGAGTTCAACTACAAAGTTATCGTAGTGGACAACGCCTCGACTGATGGCAGCCCAGAGATGGTGGCGCGGGAGTTTCCGCAGGTTGAACTGATCGTCAATCCAGTCAATACAGGTTATCCGGCTGGTAACAACATCGGGCTTCGGGCACTTGGCTTCAACGACAAAGGCGACGTAAATGCGGATGCGCCACGTTACGCGCTGCTGCTGAACCCGGACACCGAAGTACCGCCGAATGCGCTTTACGCGATGGTCGAACTTATGGATACAAGACCGGAGATAGGCGCAGCCGGACCCAAGCTGGTGCTGCCCGATGGCAGCCTCGACAAAGCCTGCCGCCGGGGTTTTCCAACCCCGATGGTCTCGCTGTATCACTTTCTGGGGCTGGGGAAATTGTTCCCCAAAAGCCCACGATTCGCCCGCTACAACATGACGTATCTCGACCCCGATCAAGAAGCTGAGGTCGATTCGGTTGTGGGCGCATTCATGATCGTGCGACGTGAGGCAATCGAGAGTGCAGGCTTGCTCGACGAAACCTTTTTCATGTATGGAGAGGACATCGATTGGGCGTACCGAATACAAAAAAGCGGGTGGAAAATCGTCTATCATCCGCAGGTGACCGTCAAACACGTCAAGCGGGCAGCAAGCCGGCAGAGTCAGAGAGCAAAATTCGAGTTCTGGCGAGCGATGCTGATTTTCTACCGCAAGCACTATCGAGCGACGACTCCCCTGTGGTTGCACAGCGTGATTATGACTGGTCTGCTGGTGAAGGGCGGACGGGGGCTTCTGCCCGAAATCCGGCAATCCGCGCTTCCCTAGTCGCCGCAACCCGCCGCACGCAGAAATTCAACGCCGTCATCAATGCCATGCAGTACGTCATTGACGTGGCGATGTTGGTACTTGCCTTCATGCTGGGCTATGCCGCGCGTATGGTAATCCCGTTGTTCAATATCCCGGATACGCAGCCAGATTTCACGCGCTACATCCCAACGATGGTGCTGCACGTCGTCACGATTGTGACTCTGTTTTATTTCGCCCGCATGTACCACCAACCGCGCGGTGTCAGCCGCATCGATCAGGCGCGGAACGTGCTTGGGCAGGTGACGATTGGGGCAACCATTGTCATCGGCTTGCAGGAACTTATTCTCAAAGGCACTCAGTGGGACCCGGTAGATTATCCGCGCAGCACCTTCTTTTATGTGTTGGTGTTCAGCGTACTTCTGGTTGGGTTAGGACGTGAAGTCTTTCGCGCGGTGCGGCGCATTTTGCGGCAGCATGGGATTGACCGAGAAAACCTCTTGATTGTCGGCGTCGGCAAAGTCGCCCGTGACATCACGAGCAAAATCAAGGGCAGCCCGCAGTTGGGTTTCAATATCGTCGGCATTGTCAGCGCCCGTTCCAAAAATCAGAAGTCGAGCATACACGGTATTCCCATTATCGGGGACGATTATCAGCAAATTCCTTATCTGCTTGATGCTTATGGCGTGCATCAGGTGATTATCGCCCTGCCAGACGCACAGCGCAGCGAACTGGTCGATCTGGTCACGATGTGCCGTCGCGGGCGGGTGGACATCAAGATTTACCCGGACATGTTCGCATATATGGCGCGTGATCTGAGCGTAGATGAACTCGGCGGCGTGCCGCTGCTGACCGTGCGCGACATTGCCCTGCGCGGTTGGAAACTGAGTCTCAAGCGTGGGTTGGATATTGTCGGGTCGGTGCTGGGTTTGATCTTCCTCTCGCCCTTCATGCTGCTGACGGCGATACTTATCCGGCTGGAATCACCCGGTCCGGTCTTTTACTCGCAGGAGCGTATGGGGTTGGACGGACGCCCCTTCCAGATGATCAAATTCCGCTCGATGCGCCCGGATGCCGAAGCGAAAGGTCCCGGTTGGACGGTGAAAGATGACCCGCGCGTGACTCGTATCGGGCGGTTCATGCGGCGTACCAGTTGGGATGAAATTCCGCAGTTGATCAACATTTTCATGGGCGAGATGAGCCTCGTCGGTCCGCGTCCGGAACGCCCGATTTATGTGCAAATGTTCCGTGATCGCATTCCCCGTTACATGGAACGTCACCGTGAGAAAGCGGGGATGACCGGGTGGGCACAGGTTAACGGCTTGCGCGGCGACACGTCCATCGAGGAACGCACCTCGTATGACCTGTGGTACGTGGAAAACTGGTCGCTGTGGTTGGACATCAAGATCATCATCCGCACGATCATCAACGTGTTCCTGCGCCGCGACGAGAATGCGTATTGATGCGAATACGAGTACAAGCGAAGGATAGACCTG
>DATGQJ010000457.1:0-3936 GCA_035304265.1 Oceanobacillus sp. | reverse complement strand
TCGCGCTTCAGGTCGATGCGCAGATCGTCGTTCGCGGCATATTGCTCGACAACGGGCTGATTACGGCTCAGACGATCACCGTCTATACACCGCCCACGCCAACGGCGACTCCGGTTGTTCAAGCGACTACACCTGCCACTGTCGATCCTGCCCGTCTGCCGATTGCTCAACAGACTCCTGTGTCGATGGTTATCGAAGGACCCATACAGGCTATCGGGGCTGGACGGCTGTGGGTCAACGGAATGTCATTCCCGTATGACCCGGATGATCCGCTTCTTGAAGATGCTCGTGTGGGAGATGTGCTTCGTATTGAAGGAATCGCTATACAGGTAGGCGATGTGCTATCCATTACTCCTACCGATATGAGGCTCCTCGAACGTGCTTCTGATGAATATGATGAGGAAGGCGACGAGGGACCGGAAGGCATGGGAATGGGTATGGGAATGGGTATGGGAATGGGCGATTGAAATATGTGCTCATCAAACGTGCGTAGAATGAATCAACAGCCAGGAGCGACTGCCCGTTGAAGTCCGACGCAACCATCATTGGTCAACGATTAGGGAACTACCTCGTTCAAGAGCCGCTTGGACGCGGCGGTATGGCGCGTGTCTACAAAGGGCTGGATACCACGCTCAAACGCCCGGTTGCGCTGAAAGTGATCGAGGAGTCGCTGCGAAGTTCTGCTACTTATGCGCAGCGATTCGAGCGTGAGGCACAAGCCGTCGCCAACCTGCGCCACCCGAACATCGTCAACGTTTTCTATTTCGGCAGTCACGACAATCTCTATTATCTAGTGATGGAGTACATCGACGGCACCGACCTCGATGCCATCATGCGGAATTACGCGGAAAATGGCGAGTTGATGCCTTATGCCGACGTAATGCGCATTTTGGAAGCGATTGCTTCGGCGCTGGATTATGCACATGGGCAAGGCGTGATTCACCGTGACGTGAAGCCCAGTAACATCATCCTCGAACGCACGGGGCGTCCGGTGCTGACCGATTTCGGTTTGGCGCTCAAAGTCAGCGAAGGCACGATTGGCGATACCTTTGGAACTCCGCACTATATCTCACCGGAGCAGGCGCGAAACTCCGCCAATGCAGTGTCGCAGAGTGATATTTACTCGCTCGGCATCGTCGCTTACGAACTGCTGACGGGGGCGCTGCCATTTGACGATCCGTCGCCAACGGCGCTCGCAATGCAGCATCTCATGGCGGCAGTGCCGTCGCCACGCATCTTCAATCCCAACCTTGCGCCGCAGGTCGAGGAAGTGCTGTTCAAGGTGCTTGCCAAAACGCCAGAGGAACGCTATCCCAATGGACAAGCCTTTTGCGCGGCGTTGAGGCAGGGCTTGGAAGCCACGCTGCGCTCACCGGATGCAGCCAATGCTCGTATTCCTACGCCGCCGCCCGGTTTGGAAGTACCACCACCGCGCCGCCTCTCGATGCAGACCGCGCTGGATAAGGTCGATCAAGAATTGGCAATACAGCAGGCGAAAGGACGTTCACTGACCCGCGCTGCCGATACCAGCGAGACGTTACGTGCAGTGTGGCGTCAGGTGAACCGCAGTAGTTGGTTGCCCTACGTTGTGGCGACTGCTGTGACGCTGGTGATTCTGGTTGTGGTTGCTGTGCTGCTCACGGGTAACTCTGGTGGGGATGCGCCGACCAGCACAGACGCGCCTACACAGGTTGCTGCCGTGTTGACAGAGGAAGCCACTCCGTTGCCGCCGACGGACACGCCGATTCCGCCAACGGAGACGCCAGCACCGCCGACTCCTGCACCTGTCGTGAATTTCACTGCCGATTCGGAGTCGCTCGTTGTTGGGGAATGCACTACGCTGCGCTGGTACACGGAGAATATTGAGTCGGTGTACATCGATGGGCAGCCTACGATTGGCGAGAGCAGCCAGCAGGTATGCCCAACACAGACGACCACCTATGGGCTGTTGGTGCGCTTCCGTGATGGCTCCGAACAGACCTACAACGTGACCGTTCAGGCGATTACGCCGCCTACCGCTGTGCCCGGCGTTCCTACTGATCCGCCGCCCGGACCGACGGCAGCGCCGGGAGATTGGCTGCCGGTGTCGTTCGTCTATAACGATCAGGGCTTCTGGTGGCTCAATCATTCGTCACGCAGCATTAGCTCGCAGCGGATTGCTTTCGAGCGCATCGGCGGGACAGGGAGCTTCAGCGGCAACCGCTGGGCATACTGGACGATGGAACCGGGGCGCTGTATGGAACTGCTTTTCACCGACGTGCGCAATCCGCAGCGTCCGAATGGATGTCGCCCGAACGCCTTCTTTACCCCTACTCGTTCTCAGGGAATCGATTTTTGGACGGGGAGCGGACAGTTTCGGGTATTGTGGAATGGAACCGAGATCGCCGTGTGCGAAATCGCGGCAGGACAGTGTGACGCCGCAGTTCCGCCAGCCTAACTGCACGAATTTTTCCTGTTTATAAGAATTACGGGCTGTGATCGGAATGTAACAGTACAATTGAGATATGCACGGCGGCATGTATCAGGAGTACGTCATGTCAGTTGGAAATCTGGTCGCAGGGCAGCAGTTTGGCGATTACGTGATCGAGTCGCTGCTTGGGCAGGGCGGGATGGCGCAGGTATATCAAGCGGTTGATCCCAACCTTGAACGCCGCGTTGCCATCAAGATCATCAATCCCGGCGTTGCCGAAGACCCGGAATATACCAAACGCTTCAAACGCGAGGCGCAAGCCGTCGCCAAGTTAAATCACCCCAATATTGTCAGTGTGTACCAGTTTGGAGTGGTCGAAAATATCTATTTCATGGCGATGACGTTTATCGACGGTGTGGACGTGGAGTGGTTGATCAACGATTATCTCAAAGACAACCGCGTGCTTTCCTATCCCGATACCCTCAAAATCCTGAGCCAGATTTCGTCGGCTCTGGACTACGCGCATGGGCAGGGCGTGATTCACCGCGACGTAAAGCCCAGCAATATGCTGGTCAACAAGCAGGGACGCGCGTTCCTGACCGATTTCGGGTTGGTGCGTGATATGGCGATCCCGACGTTGGGCGAAATCTTCGGTTCACCGGAGTACATTTCGCCGGAGCAGGCGATTAACTCGGCGTATGCGGTGCCGCAGAGCGATCTCTACTCGCTGGGCGTCGTCCTCTTCCAGATGCTGACGGGTACGCTTCCTTTCTCTGGCGGACACCCCAACGATATTGCCATACGTCACATCGAAGAAGCACCGCCGTCACCCCGCGAGTTCAACCCCAACGTTTCCCCGGAAGTTGAGGCGGTAGTCATGCGGATGTTGGAGAAGAAGCCTGAACATCGTTTCCAAACAGGCGCGGAATTTTTCAATGCGCTGCGGCAGGCAGTCAAGGCAACAGCAGGGAGCTAACCGGAATGAGTGGGCAGGCTTTTGAAGTCGATGGGCTATACGTTGAGCATTATCCCGGCGCGGATGGGGGGATGGGAGCGCCGCTGCTGTTCATTCATGGTTCGTGGGGCGGTAGCTGGATGTTCCAGAATTACATGGTCTACCTCTCCAACGGTGGCTGGAACTGCTATGCGCTGAATCTGCGCAATCACTACAAGAGCTACAAAACCGAGATTTACGGCATCACCCACTATGAATACACCCATGATGTGATCGCGGTGGCGAAGCGGCTTCCCGCGCCGCCTGTCATGATCGGCTTCGGAATGGGGGCGCAGCTTGTGCAGCTTGCCATCGGCATGAACTGTCCGGCGGTTGGGGCGGTGTTCATCAGCGCCAAGCGTGCCTTCGTTGCGCCGCAAGAAGTGCCTGCGCACATCATGGAACTGCCGGAACTCTTGACGGCAACGCCGATTAAACACGCCCCCGATCTTTCGCCAAAGGTGCTCGAAATGTTCAACAAGCTGATGGCGGAAGAGGTCGAGCCGCGTTCGAGCGTGCTTGCCTTATTGCG
>DATGQJ010000456.1:0-3045 GCA_035304265.1 Oceanobacillus sp. | reverse complement strand
GGCGTCACCCAGTTGACGTGGGGCAGCGTCGAAATTCCGCTGCAAGTCTTCAATGGTGTTTCCCAGTTAGGCGTCCCGTTCCCCATCCGCATCGACGGTGGGGAGACGTTGGGTGGCAACATCATTATCCGCACCGAATTGCTGATCGCCTTCGTGCTGGCGCTGCTGGCGTTCGGCGGGTTCGTCGCCTTCTTTCGTTATACCAGCGCGGGCTTGTCCATGCGTGCCACCGCCGAGAACCAGAAGTTGGCGCAGTCGGTGGGTTTGCGCGTCCGCACCATCTTAGCGATTGCGTGGGCGATTGCCGCGTTGCTAGCGGCAGTAGCGGGCGTCCTGCAAGGCGGCGCGACCAGTCTTTCGCTCAATATGCCGTTGCTGGCGTTACGCGCATTTCCGGCGGTGCTGCTCGGCGGCTTGGAGTCCATCGGCGGGGCGTTGGTCGGTGGCTTGGTGATCGGCTTGGTGCAGGAATGGGCGAATCTGCTCTTTCCCGGCTCGCAGGCGGGGACGGAACTCGCGCCCTATCTGGTACTGATGATCGTGCTGATCATCCGACCCGACGGCTTGTTCGGACAGAAGCGGATTGAGAGAATATAGCAGCTTGTTCGATCAGAAACACGATGGGAGAATAACGAGTATTGGAAAGCGAGGTATCCCATGAATTACGAGGAATTGACACAAGAAATTCGACAGTTATCCGTCGAGGAGCGGAAGGCACTCATTTCGTTCATTGTGGATACCTTCACAGAAACCAAAGATCGCAGCCTGCTTGAACTGGAAGGATTGGGGGCGGAAATCTGGGAAGGAATTGACGCACAGGAGTACGTGAATCAACTTCGCAGTGAATGGGATGATCGCCCTTGAAAATCTCTACCGCACTCAAAGGTGTATCGCGCTTAGGAATAGAGACTGCGCCGTTCATCTATTTCGTGGAACGTCATCCAACCTATCTCCGAAAGTGCGTGACATATTTCGGCAGATCGATCAGGGTAAATTTGAAGGTGTGAGTTCGATGATCACCTTAGTTGAAGTTCTCACACAACCACTCAAAATGGGCAATAGCACCCTGGAGATGGAATATCGCAACATTCTGATGAGAAGCCGACACTTTTCGTTACTGCCCATTTCAGTCGGTATCGCTGAACGCGCTGCACAACTACGGGCGCATTACAATTTGAAAACACCTGATGCGCTTCAGGTATTCGCTGCTATCGACGCCCAATGTGATGCCTTTTTGACAAACGATCTCGGCTTGAAGCGCGTTCAGGAGATAAATGTTCTCCTTATTAGATGAGTTAGAACTCGATAGCCTATGAGGAGTGGACAACGAAAGTTGGAAGCTGATTGAACGAACATTTACACGCCGGAGGCTGAAGCCATCCGGCTGAAGGGGCGCTCCCTTCAGGGAGCTTAAAGGAAATTATGCCGTATTGGGTTTGTTATTATCATGTGGTGTGGGCAACGAAAGCGCGAGCGGCATTGATAACGCCACAGAATGCGCGTGTCGTGTTGGAAGCAATTGAACAGCAGTCTGTGAAGTTGAAAAGTCCTATCATGACCCTGAATGCAGTTATGGATCACGTTCATGTTGCGGTATGCATTCCGCCGAGTGTGGCTGTGTCCCAATGGGTGAGCAAAGTAAAAGGCTTTTCGTCTCGCACGGTGAACGAAACCTATCCCGATACACCTTTTCAATGGCAGGAAGGTTACGGGGTGCTCACGTTTGGCACAAAGAATCTACCCTTTGTCAAAGCATACATTGAGAATCAGAAGGAACATCATCACAACCAGACACTTTATGCTCATCTTGAGCAGATCGAAAAATAAGCCTCCTTCAGGAGGCGCAACTTCAGCCGGATGGCTTCAGCCTCCGGCGCATATAACAAAGATGTTTATTTGAGGAGTCTTTATGTCCGCCAACATTCGCCCCGCAGGGGTTTTTGACACCGAGTACGCGCAGGATATTGCCATCAACCGCACCCGCTTTGACCGCCTGCTGGCAAACGGGCTGTTCATCCTCCTGTTACTCATTCCACTGCTCACGCTCGAAGGTCCCTTCGGGTTGAACATCCTGCCGCAGTTGTGGATCGGCACCATCATCCGCATCGCCATCTTCGTTATCGCCGTGCAGGGCTTGAACATCCTCGTCGGCTACACCGGACAGATTTCGCTTGGTCACGCAGCGTTCATGGCGGTGGGCGCGTACAGCAGCGCGATCATGGCACGGCAGTGGGGCATGTCCTTCTGGTTGGCGCTGCCGCTTTCGGCACTGTTCACAGGCGGGATCGGGTTGATTTTCGGGCTGCCGTCGCTGCGCGTGAAGGGCTTTTATCTGGCGATGGCGACGCTGGCGGCGCAGTTCATCATTCCGTGGCTACTGCGTTACCCGCTGGAATCGCTCACCAACGGCTCGCGTCCGCTGGACGTGCCCGCGCCGCAGTTGTTCGGCTTGAGCTTCGCCAGCACCGGCGCGATGTACTACATCATCATCCCTCTGTCGGTGTTTCTCTGCCTTGCCGCCCGCAACATCAGCCGCACACGAGTCGGACGCGCCTTCATCTCGATTCGTGACAATGATCTCGCCGCCGAACTGCTTGGCATCAATGTCTTCTCCTACAAATTGCAGGCATTCTTCCTCAGCGCCTTCTATGCCGGAATCGCGGGCTGCCTGATGGCGTTCGAGGCGAACAGCCTCTCGATTGACCTCTTCCTGCTGGATAGTTCGATTACCATGCTGGCGATGCTGGTGATCGGTGGCGCGGGCTACCCGCTGGGACCGCTGTTTGGCGTGGCGTTCGTCAACCTGCTCACGCAGAACATCATTCCGGCGATGATCACGCCACTCCGCGACTTCCTGCCTCGCCTGCTGCCTTTCATCAACCCGACCAACATTTTCGCCGCGCTCAGCCCGCTCCTGTTTGGCTTCGCGTTGATGATTTTCCTGATCGTTGCCCCGCGTGGAATAGCGCACCGGTGGGAAATCTTCAAAATCGCGTGGAAGCTACGCCCCTATTCGCATTAGGGGAGTAGAGAAAGTCATGAGGG
>DATGQJ010000455.1:0-2875 GCA_035304265.1 Oceanobacillus sp. | reverse complement strand
CGTTAGAAGTTGGTACGAATTTTGCCAACCATTTTCCAACTTTCACCTGTTCTCGCCTGCTAACAGGCTCACACAAAAACCCCTGAAAATCTGTCCCAGAACATCCGGTCTGGTGTATAATCCGATTCAGTTGCTTACACCATCAGTCTAAAAGCCAGTGCATGTCTAACAACGATTTTGTTCACCTGCACGTCCACACCGAATACTCGCTGCTGGACGGCTTAAGCCGTATCTCACGTCTGGTCGAGCGTGCCAAAGACCTCGGCATGGATGCGCTCGCCATCACCGATCATGGCACCATGTTCGGCGTCATCGACTTCTACAACGCCTGCAAAAAAGCCGGAATCAAGCCGATCATCGGCATGGAGGGCTACCTCGCCCCCCGCACCATGTATGATCGTGACCCGCAGCATGACCGCGAAGCCTACCATCTCTTGCTGCTGGCAAAGAACCAGACCGGCTACAAAAACCTGCTCAAAATCGCCAGCGCCAGCCAGCTAGAGGGTTACTACTACCGCCCGCGCATTGACCGCGATTTTCTTGCCGCGCACAGCGAAGGATTGGTTGCCACCAGCGGCTGCCTCGCCGCACAAATTCCCAACATGATCATGCAGGGTCGTGATGCTGCCGCCCGTGAACTCATCGACTGGTATCAGCAAGTCTTCGGCAAAGACAGCTTCTTCCTTGAGCTTCAGGAACATAACATCGACGAACTCAGGACGGTCAACAACTGGTTGATTGAGAATGGCAAGAAGGACGACGTGGGTTTCGTCGCCACCAACGACGTGCATTACATTCTCGAAGAAGACTTTGACGCCCACGACACGCTCTTATGTATCCAGAGCAGCGCCCTCAAGACCGATACCAAGCGCATGAAGATGTCCGACAACAGCTACTACCTCTCCTCGAAAGAAGAGATGTGGAAGGCGTTCGGACACATCAACGACGGCGAACCGCTGAAGAATACCCGCCTGATCGCCGAAATGTGCGAGATCGATCTGGATCGCAAGGGCTACCACCTGCCCATCTTCCCCGTCCCCGAAGGACATACGGCAGGCAGTTATCTGCGCTATCTCTGCTACAAAGGGCTGGCATGGCGCTACGGCGAACGCGCCGAAAACGACCCCAAACTGCGTGAGCGCCTCGAATACGAACTGCGCGTCATCGGCGACATGGGTTTCGAGACCTACTTCCTGATCGTCTGGGACTTGTGCGAATTCGCCCGTCATGCCGACATCTGGTGGAACGTTCGCGGTAGCGGCGCGGGCAGTGTCGCGGCGTATACGCTCGGAATCACCAACGTTGACCCGATTCAGAACAACCTGCTGTTCGAGCGATTCCTGAATCCGGGGCGCGTCAGTATGCCCGACATCGACCTCGATTACCCCGATGACCGCCGTTCGGAGATGATCGCCTACACCGTGCAGAAATATGGTGAGGAAAAAGTCGCCGCCATCATCACATTTGGAACGCTCGGCGCGAAAGCGGCAGTCCGTGACGTGGGGCGTGCGCTCGGCGTCGATCTCTCGCTGGTGAACCGCGCCGCGCGGTTGATCCCAACTGAGCCGAAGCCTAAACCTGTACATCAATACGTCGAGGACAACCCGGAACTCAAAGAACTGTACGAAAAAGAGCCGCTGATTAAGACGACGATTGATACGGCGGCGTTGCTTCAGGGAGTCAGTCGCCATGCCTCGACGCACGCTGCGGGAGTCATCGTAGCGGATAAGCCATTGGTCGAGTACATCCCGCTGCACCGCCAGACCAAAGGCAGCAATGAAGAACTGCCGCTGCAACAGGTGACGCAGTTCCCGATGGAGACCTGCGAGTCGATTGGTCTGCTCAAAATCGACTTTCTCGGACTCTCGACGCTGACCTATTTGCGCCGCGCCTGTGACTTGATCGAGAAGCATCATGGCATTCGCTACTCGATGGACAATATCCCTTACCGTCCAACCGGCGACGAGCAGCAGGATCGAATGCTTAAAGAAACTTTCGAGATGATCGGACGCGGCGAGACCATCGGCGTATTCCAGATTGAAAGTACGGGGATGCAGCAAATGCTGCGTGACATGCGCCCGACCAAGTTCGAGCACATCGTCGCGGGGGTGTCGCTCTACCGTCCGGGTCCGATGGACTATATTCCTGAGTACAACGCGCGAATGCACGGGGAGAAGGAAGTCGTCTATCACCATCCCAAGCTAAAGCCGATCCTCGAAGAAACTTACGGCATTCTGGTCTATCAGGAACAGATCATGCGGGTTGGTAGCGATCTGTTCGGTTACTCGCTTGGTGACGCCGACCTGATGCGTAAGGCAGTCTCCAAGAAGAAGAAAGAAGATTTGCTCAAGCACCGCGAAATCTTCCTTCAACGGGGACCCGAAAACGGCGTTGATCAGGAAACGGCGGAGAAAATCTTTGCCGACATCGAGTTCTTCGCCAATTACGGCTTCAATCGGGCACATGCAACCGACTATGCTGTTATCACGGTGCAGTCAGCGTTCCTGAAATGCCACTACCCACATGAATACATGGCGGCGCTGCTGTCGGTGTATTTTGACGATGCCTACAAGGTGACGACCTTCCTCAGCGAGTGCAAGCGGCTCAACATCCCGATTCTGCCGCCGGACATCAATCACAGCGCCCTTGACTTTGACATTCAAACACTGCCGGACGGCAGTCGTGGCATTCGCTTCGGCATGGCGGCAATCAAGAACGCGGGTGTGGGGGCGCTTCAGCACATGATCGCTGCGCGTGAAGAGGGGGGGGCCTTCACCAGCCTCGAAGATCTGTGCCAGCGCGTCGATCTGCGATTGGTGGGCAAACGCGCATTGGAAAGCCTCATCAAAGTCGGTGCGCTCGATAGCTTCGGCAA
>DATGQJ010000454.1:0-2943 GCA_035304265.1 Oceanobacillus sp. | reverse complement strand
TCCACACATCGGAATTGATCACAGCACTCAATATCGCGGCAACCCTGTGTCTGGGAGCGCTGACGCTATATTACCTGCCGCTCAAGCGCTATCTGGATGAGGACAACCTCGCCGAACATGGCTTCGGCGTTTTTGAAGCCTCCATATCAACCGTGTTCTCGCCCATTGCCGAGATTGGCGACTCGGTAGCGTGGCTGCGGGAGCGCCGTCCTGAGAATCGCGGCTCTCTGGTCTCGGTTGGGCGGGGAATGTTGATGGCGGTTCCGGTGCTGGTGGTGTTCGCGCTGCTGCTCGCCTCTGCCGACGCGGTGTTTGCCGAATATCTGGATCGCGTGTGGCGAATCTTCGAGTTGGATGCCCCGCGGGACATATTCTTTCAGGCGTTTTTCATTGGCGCGGTAGGATGGGTTGCCTGCGGTGCATTGGCGTATGGACTTGGGCGGCGCAATCTTTCGCAAGCTGATACTACCGAAGAACAAGCGCCTGCTGAACCCAAACGCAAATCCAGACCGATGACGCTTGGCATCATTGAAACCGGAATCGTGCTTGGCAGCCTCGATGTGCTGTTCGCACTATTCGTTCTGATTCAATTTGCCTACTTTTTCGGCGGGCAGGCAAACGTCCATGTGGGAGGACTGACCTACGCGGAATACGCGCGGCGTGGGTTCTTCGAGTTGGTCGCCGTCTCGATTTTGACGCTTGGGCTGGTGTTGTGGC
Organism: Oceanobacillus sp.; assembly: GCA_035304265.1. GTDB lineage: Bacteria > Chloroflexota > Anaerolineae > Aggregatilineales > Phototrophicaceae > Flexifilum. Next base: position 2,226 of record DATGQJ010000454.1, on the reverse strand, counting down.
TGGACTGGGTGACGGTGCGGCACGATTCACGACAGATTCGGGCGTTCCGCATTCTCGCCGTGATTTTAGTGGCGTTCACCGGGGTGATGCTGGTTTCGGCGTCACAGCGTATGATGCTGTACGAAACGGCGTATGGGTTCACCCACCTGCGCGTCTACACGCATGTATTCATCTTCTGGATGGGGACGCTGTTTGTGATCTTCCTGCTGTCGCTATTCCGCCTGCGTGAGCGCATCTTCTCGCTTGGCGTGTTGTTGGTGGTGATCGGGTATCTGGGCACGCTCAACGTGATGAACGTCGAGCAGTACATCGCCGATCACAACATTGACCGCTTCGAGAATGGATCGGAACTCGATACCGCCTATCTGTACACGTTTTCGGCAGATGCAGCGCCCGCAATGATTCGCCTGTTCAAGAACGCAGATGAAGGCTCCCCTGAGCACCATGCAGCAGGTCAATGGCTGGCAAATCTTCAGGTTGAATTGGATAGTCTGAGAGAAGAGGGGACGATTTTCTCCGCCAATCTCGCGCGTGATAGAGCTTGGGCGGCTCTGGACGCAATGCGCACCGAACTTCCGGTAGCAGACTCGTACTACCGTCCATCCGGTTCGTGGTTGTCAGGGTACTCTCGTTAGAGCACCTGAAGTAAAGCAACGAAAAAGGGGCAACCGACAGTCAGTTGTCCCTTTTTGTATTAAACACTCGGACGAATGACCGAAAGCACACGCCCCTGTACGTGACAATGTTCAGCGCTGACGTAAATCGGCTGCATCGTCGGGTGGGCTGGCTGAAGTCGAATGCGGGGACCCTCAGGGTGGAAATACTTCAACGTGGTTTCGCCGCGCTCGTCCAGCCAGACGGCGACCATATCGCCATCGTTTGCCGTAGACTGCTGGCGGAAGATCACGATGTCGCCATCCTGAATCATCGCGTCGATCATTGAGTCGCCCTTGACGCGCAGCGCGAACACCTGCGCCGGGTCTGCGCCGTTGAGCATGGTGGTCGTGACCTCGATCTCTTCGTCAGGGTAACGCATGTCCTCAGGAATGGGGACGGGTTCGCTGGCGACGATCTGCCCTGCCAACGGAACGCGGGCGACATTGTTCGAGGCTTGCACGCCGATAACGCCCTTGCCCTTCTGCGACTTGACCAACCGAATGCCGCGCGACATGCGCGATGAGCGTGACAGATACCCCGCCGATACCAGCTTGTTCAGATTGTAGTTGACGACTGACGTTGACTTAATATCCGTCGCTTCCCCAATCTCACGAATGGTTGGGGGAAATCCATGAGTATCCAGGTAATTCTCCATATACTTCAGGATATTACGCTGGCGCTCAGAGAGTTTATTACGGTCTCGCATATCACCTCCAATATAATTTGCTAGAACATAAACTCTAGATATCATTGTAGACGAACACAAGTTCTAAGTCAAATACATTCTTTGTTCTGATCAGTTATAATGAGGTTACTGTCAGCTAAACCTTCACACAACATTATGCCAAGTCTCTTACGAATCCTGCGCGAATCCGATCCGGTGCTCCTGCCTGTACTGGCACAGGCATGGGGAGTTCAGATCGATTCGACAGACAGCACCGAAACGTTGGAACTCCTCAGCAAAGCCATGAGCGATCCGGCACGTGCCGAGATGGTGTGGGATTCGCTGGATGATCGCCAGCGAGGGGCATTGCATACGCTCATCAGTCTCGGTAGCAAGATGCCGGAGACTAAATTCGAGCGCCTTTTCGGGACGATCCGCCTGATGGGGACGGCTCAGATCGAACGCGAGCAACCGTTACAAAACCCAGCCAGCGCCGCCGAAGCGCTTTATTATCGTGGGTTAATCAGCAAAGGTTTCGAGAATGCGGAGACCGGAACCCGCGCCCTCATCTTCGTGCCGGAAGATTTGCTCAAGGTATTGCCGACGCACAAAACTTCATACGACAATCTTGAAGACGAAGAAGATGACGAGGAGCATCTTGAGATCGAACCACTGACCGAAGTAACCAATATCCGCGCCGCCGATACCTCGTTGGTGGACGATATGACCTCGTTACTGGCATATCTCCAGCTTCACAACCCTTTGCTGGATGGGCATTTTCTCAGCGCCAGCGACGGTGACCAGTTTCTGCCGTTCCTGCTCTCGCAAAGCCGTGAACGTCTGGCTTTCCTGATGGGTTTGGCGTTGAGCGCCGACTTGATCGAAATTCAGGGGGGACGCGCCTT
>DATGQJ010000453.1:0-3242 GCA_035304265.1 Oceanobacillus sp. | reverse complement strand
TCACGTGATGGGAACTGACGATTACGCATTTCCGGTCATCGAAGCGCAGCAGCTTGTCGGCATCGTGACGTTGGAGGACATCCGCGCCGTCCCCCGCGAAGAGTGGTTCACGCGCTCAGTGTATGAAATTATGACACCAATGGGTGAACTGGTGGTCGCCTCTCCTGAAGAGGACGCCGCCCATGCGTTGAGGAAACTGATGGAACGGGACGTGCGCCAGCTTCCGGTGATGCGTGCAGGGCAGCTTGTCGGGCTGCTGCGTCGCCGTGACATCATGCGCTGGCTGCAACTCCAATCGGATATTTTCGCTTAAACCCGATGAAAGTGGTGTTGGATACCAACGTCTTCGTTGCTGCCGGGTTCAACCCAGCCAGTAACTCGGCAGCAATCATCCAGCATATCGAAGCTGGAGACTTGAAATTCGTCTGGAACCGAGCGACCAAAACCGAAACCAGACGAGTTCTCGATCAGATTCCGTTCTTATCGTGGAGAAAATTCGAGGCGCTTTTCACCCCCGAAACCGAATTCGAGCAAGAAACCGATCCGCACCAATTCACCGTGATCCAAGACCCCGATGATCGCAAATTCGCCGCGCTTGCAACGGCATCCGGCGCAACGCTCGTCTCCAACGACGATCACCTGCTGTCGATCCGTGACAGGCTCGACATTGCGATCATGAAGCCGGGCGAATTGATGGCTAACTACCACTGCACCAGCAGCCCTTCCATCGTCAAGCCGGGACCGAAAGCCAGTAAAACGCCATAATCGCCGGGTTCGGGATTCCCGCATTCCTGAATGCGATCCAGCACGAACAGGATCGTCGGCGAGGACATATTGCCGTATTCGTACAAAATCTGGTGCGAGAACTCGACCTGTTCATCGGCTAGCTTGAGCCGATCCTGCACGTAGTCCACAATCTTGGTGCTGCCGGGATGAATGCCCCAGAAACGAACATCTTCGTTACGCAACTCATGGCTGTCGAGCAGTCCGGCAACAAAAGACTCGATCTGTGATGCCAGCAAATCCGGCACGTAGCTGGAGAGGTACATGCGGAAGCCCTGATCGGTGAGGTCGAACGTCATGTGATCGAGCGTGCTGTAATCGGAGAAAGTCGCCGAATGCAGCATACGCGGCATGAGCTTCCCCTGACCATCCCCTACCAGCGCCATTGCCGCGCCGTCCGCGAACAACGCTGACGACACCACGCTTTCGGGCGTATCCACCATCTGCATGTGAACCGAGCAGATTTCCAGCGACAGCATCAGCGCCAATCGCCCCGGTTGATTGGTGACCGCCTGCCGCGCCGTCCGCAGTCCGGGAAACGCGCCGTAACAGCCCATCCCCAGCACGCAGGTGCGCTGCAAATCGTGGCGCATTCCCAGCCGTTCCGCCAGCAGCAAATCCAGACCGGGAACCCGCACCCCGGTACACGACACCACGATAAAGTCGTCAATCTGGTCGGGGCGAATTCCGGCGGCGTCCAAGCCCTTCTGAATGGTGCGCTCTCCCAGCACCACCGACTCCGCCATGTAGAGATCGTTGCGCTCCTGCGTGGTCTGCGTTCGTGTGTAAAAATGCTCGTCGATGATCATGTGGCGATAGCCGACGCCTGCCCGATCAAACACGAAGCGGATGGCGCGGGCGCGGCGCGGATCGTCGGTCTGTAGTTTGCTGAAATACTCGGCAATATCACGCTGCCCGTATCGTGCATCCGGTACGCCCGTCGCCAGTCCGATAATCGCAGGTATAGTCGTCATTCATCACCCCGTCAGATACGCCACGTCTCGCGTCCGATAAACCAGATAACGCCCAAACCTCGGCATTCGATTCAGCACCCGCAGCCCAAACGCCAGCAGAGGCGGATTCAGCATGAACACTTGCAGCGCCCGTCCCAACCATAACCGGCTGCGAAAGGCATGTTTCCATTCCGCCGCATACCCCTCACGCAGTTGGGCGGCGGTCAATCGCCCCTCAAGGTACTGAGAGAGGTGCTGCGCTGCCATTTGCCCACCGCGCAGCGCCATGCTCATCCCGTCGCCCGTCAGCGGCGTAATCAATCCGGCGGCGTCTCCTGCCATCAAAATGTCGCCCTCAAGCACGCGCTTGGTCAGGAACGGAATCTGCGAAATCGACAGCCAGCCATCTCCCACCATTCGCGCACTTTTGAACCAGCGCTCAAGCTGCGGATTCTGCGCACGCATCCATGCGACGAGTGAGTCGATGTCTCCGGCGCGGCGAAAGACTTCCGTCCGTACCAGCAGGCAGACGTTGGTCAAGCCATCCTCAATTTCGCCCAGTCCGCAGTAACCGCCGGGAAAGGTATGCAGTTCCACCCGCCCTGACAGCGGTGCGCCGTAAAAATGCGCCTTCAAGCCTGTGAACGGCTGCGGTTTGCGCAGAAATCGGCGGTTTAGAGCGCGGTCAAGGTTGCTGCGCTTGCCGTGCGCCGCAATCACCGTCTTTGCCCTGAAGTCGGCTGTATTCGGGCGAGTCTGTATCCGAAAGCCCTTGTGCAAATCGCCCTCGATGCGCGTCACCGTCGTGCTGGTGTGTATCTCCACGCCAAGCGCTTCCGCGCGTTGCGCCAGCAGATGATCCAGACGGTAACGGCTGACGCTCAATCCCGGTAGATGCGTTTCCCACTGCGTGCCGTCGGGCGTGGTAATCGCAACCGTATGCACCGGCGCGGGATGAAGGCTTCGCAGTGCGGGCATCACGCCGAGATCGTCCAAATAGTGCAGGCATTCAGGCGACAGAAATTCGCCGCAAACCTTATGATGCGGGTAGGCTTTGCTCTCAAACAGCACAACCCGCTTCCCCTGCTGTGCCAGCGTGATCGCGGCGCTGCACCCTGCTAGCCCGCCCCCGATAATCGCCGCGTCGTAAGTCATGGCTTATCCGCCACCAGAGTCATGCGCCAGAGCGGATGGCGATACACGCGGGCGTTGGTCAGTCCGGCTTCTGCTGCAAATTGGCGCATCTCGGACGGGGTATAAGCGCGGCGGATAGAAGCCGCCCCATCAAAGCGGGTGATATAGCTGCGGGCAAAAATCGGCTGCCCGATTTTGAACGCGATCAGCGGCAGCCACCCACGTACACCGTCGCTCATCACAATGCCACGCCGCGCAATCGCAAACGCCTGTCGCAACAGGTCAATCACCTGCTCCGGCGGGAAATGATGCAGGAACACCGACGACATGACGTAATCCACGCTGTTGTGCGCGAACGGCAAATGTCGCGCG
>DATGQJ010000452.1:0-2089 GCA_035304265.1 Oceanobacillus sp. | reverse complement strand
CGAACACCCGATTACGACGCTGATGGTCACATCATCCGCGCAAAGCGAAGACAAAAGCACCGTTCTGGCGAATCTCGCCGTCACCTTCGCCCAATCCGGCAACAAAACGATTGTAGTGGACAGCGACTTGCGCCGCCCCACCCAACACGAAATCTGGGGCGTGAGCAACGAACGCGGCTTGACGACGATGATCCTTGAGGATGCCGCCCTGTCTTCGCCGCCGCTGGTGGCGACGGACGTTGAAAACCTGTCGCTGCTGCCAAGTGGTCCCCTGCCGCCCATTCCGGCGGACGTGTTGTCCAGCCAGCGCATGAGCGACGTGATCGGCGTGCTGAAAGCGCGGGCGCACTATATCCTGTTCGACAGCCCGCCGGTGCTCGCCGCCACCGACGCGGCATTACTGGGCGCGAAGCTCGACGGCGTGCTGCTGGTTATCCGCGCGGGACAGACGCGACGTGATCAGGCGTCCCGTGCGCGGCAGGCATTGGAGCGGGTTCACGTCCGCATTCTCGGCGCAGTCATGACCAACAGCCCACACGAAGCCAACACTGCCTATTGATAAGGGTAATCTCGTGCCACAGCGCGTCCGCACTTACACTCAGGATTCACTGCAACTCAATTACCTGTTGTTTCTCCCAGAGAACTACAGTGAGAAACAGAAGTATCCACTCATTTTCTTTCTACATGGTGCGGGTGAACGTGGCAGCGATCCCGAACTGCTCAAACTGCATGGCATTCCGAAGGTCGTCGAAGAGAAGCCGGATTTTCCGTTCATCGCCGTTTCACCGCAGTGTCCTCTGGGCAGATGGTGGACGAATTACGATCCGGCATTCTTCAACGGATTGCTTGAAAATGTCATTTTGACTCACTCCGTCGATACGGATCGCCTCTACCTCACCGGATTGAGCATGGGAGGCTACGGCTGCTGGCACTTCGCCATCGCCTGTCCAGACCGTTTCGCCGCCATCGTGCCGATCTGCGGCGGCGGCGATCCGTCCAAAGTCTGCGTCCTGAAGGACGTGCCGATCTGGGTGTTTCACGGGGCGAAAGACAGCACCGTTCTGCCGCGCGAATCAATCAAAATGGTTGATGCGCTCAAAGAATGCGGCGGCAACGTCAAATTCACGTTATTCCCCAACGCTGATCACGACGCATGGACACGCACTTACAACAGCCCCCGATTGTACGAATGGTTGTTAGAGCAAAAGCGAGGTGAATGATGTCTGAACCCGCTACCCCCGATCCAGAGTCCGTTGAAAAATGGCGCAATCTACCGCAAAATAACCCTTCACCCAAAGCACTGCCGCCCTTGATGGGGGGCAGTCAGCAGTTGAAGGCACTGCTGTTCGTAGCGTTTATCATCCTCGTACTTGGCTACCTGCTGAGTAGGGGTTGAGCATAGGGAAAAAGGATGACCCAAAACAAAGAAATCAAGCTGGTTGCCGTAGACGTTGACGGCACGTTGTTGAACAGCAAAATGGAACTGACCGAGCGCACCGAGGCAGCGCTGCGCAAAGCCATTGCGCAGGGCGTCAAGGTGGTTCTGGCAACCGGGAAAACCCGAAATTCGACCCAGCGCTTCATCGAGAAACTGGCGCTGGATACACCGGGTATCTACCTGCAAGGCTTGGCGATCTGCGAAAGCGACGGCACGGTCAAATGGCAGCAGACGCTCAACCCCTCACTGACACGGCAGGTGATCACCTTCGCCGAAGATCGGGGGTTCACCGTCATCGCCTACAGCGGAATGCGGATTCTGGTCAGAACCGTCACCGATGAAATCAAAGAGATGATGACCAAGTATCACGAGCCGCTTCCTGAGGCAGTAGGACCGCTTCAGAATGTCCTGAACGATACGCCGATCAATAAACTGATGATCGTCGGTGAGCCACGCGCGATCAAGGGTTTGCGCTGGAACTTGAACCTGCAAGTCGGAACCGCCGGACGTGTGGTTCAGGCAGGCTTGCCCCAGATGCTCGAAGTTCTGCCGCCCAACTGCTCGAAAGGCGCGGCGCTGCGGATGGTGCTTCGAGACCTGCATACCCCGCCGGAGAACGTGCTGGCGATTGGCGACGCCGAGAACGACATC
>DATGQJ010000451.1:0-3456 GCA_035304265.1 Oceanobacillus sp. | reverse complement strand
GTCGGCGTTTATCTGCTCTTGGATGAAGGGCGGAAATCCAATTTGGAGCGCTTTTTGCACGTCTCCACCGACGAGGTTTATGGCGACGTTCAAACAGGCTTCTCCGTCGAAACCGATCCATTCGCGCCCAACAGCCCTTATGCTGCCAGCAAAGCGGGCGGCGAATTGATGGTGCGCTCGTATCACGTCACGCACGGCATGAACACGGTGATCACACGCGGCAGCAACACCTTCGGTCCCTATCAATATCCCGAAAAACTGCTGCCCCTTTTCATCACCGAAGCAATTGATGATCGCCCGCTTCCCGTTTACGGCGACGGGATGCAAATTCGGGACTGGCTGTACGTCGAGGATCACGTCACCGGAATTGATACGGTGCTGCACAAGGGCGTATCCGGCGAGGCATACAACATCGCCGGAGAAGATTTGCGCCACAACATTGATGTGATTCGCCAATTACTTAAACTGCTCGGCAAGCCGGAATCGCTGATCAAGCACGTGCCTGACCGCGAGGGGCATGACCGCCGCTATGCGATGAATTGCGACAAACTGCGGGCGCTCGGCTGGCAGCGGCAGTACAGCTTCGACAGCGCGTTGGAAGCCACGGTCAACTGGTATCGTGAAAACGAAACATGGTGGCGCGAGATCAAAACCGGCGAGTATCTCGAATACTACAAACGGCAGTACGAAGCCCGTCTCGCCGCCGCCGAAAATTAACACGCAACCATTTTATGAAATCTGGTTGTATATCTCGTGTCAAATGTAACTTCTCCCTTCTTTGCCCCTCACGTTACGATGGAGCAAAGATTGATAGGAGCAGGCAATGGCACGGTACAAACCCGGTTTCTACCTCGGCAGAGACGAGGCTGGTATTTGCGCGGCGCTCTCTTGTGAAGGGTATCGCCCGCAGCGCATAGAAGAACCACCCGGCGCGGTCTACGATGCACAGCGGCATTTGACCGATATTCTGATCGCTTACGTGCAGGGCAGCGCCGAGGTTCGTGTTGGAGATCGCATCTACAACTGTCGCGCAGGTGATCGCCTGCTGATCCCCGGCAATATCGAACACTCGGCGAAAATCGGACCCGAAGGCGTGGTCTATCTGATGACCGAAATCGAGGCTCTCGCCGACTAAATTCACCGCCAACCTATCAACCAGCCCCGCGTTCGTGCGGGGTCTTTTGATTTCTCCCGCATAAGAGTTCCCTAAAAACAACTTGTCATCGCTACACACCCTTAATACACTTGGTTATATTGCAAGCAGAGCAAGTGAGGAACGATGGCGCAACACAAGCCTGATGCCTACAAAGGCATGGACGAAGATCAGATTCGCATGGAAATGGGGCGAGAAGGTTATAACCCTCGTCGTATTGAAGAAGCGCCCAACACCGTTTACAAGCCGCGCAAAAATCTGGTCGATCTGCTGCTCGTGTTTCTGAAGGGTGATGCTCACCTGCGCGTCGGTGACGAAGAATTCCACTGCAACACGGGAGATCGTCTGCAAATTCCCGGTAACGTCGAATACTCGGCAAAAGTGGGAAAAGACGGTGTGGTCTACCTGTTGACCGAACTTGAACTGATCGGCGATTGACCATTCCGCGTTGACTCTCCCCCGCCGTCATATACAATGACTGCGAAACGGAGGTGGAATGCAAACCACGCGAATTCAGCGGTATCCGGTACGCCCGCGTTCGTCCTTTCCGGTGGTCGCCTGCGGTTGTATGTCGGTCATCGTCGGCTTGCTGGCGGTTGCGGGCGTCGCCGTCGTTCTACTCTTGCCAAATTTGCCCAATATCGCCGCACAACTCATCGGCTTTTCTCCACGCGGCGAAACCAGTAACGTTTTTCAAGCGGCAACGCCCATTCCCACAATCGAGCTTCAGAATGTCGTTCAGCCTCAGCAGTTTACTGTAGATTTAGGTCAATACGGTCAGCAAACCCTGCCCAACGATACCAGCCTCTATACCCTTCAGGTGGGCAATGACCAGACCGGAACACAGGCAGCGGTGGTCTCATTCACCGAAGCGGGATTACAGGAATTGTGCCGCCAGCGCGTCGACGTGTGTAACTCGCCTGACCCGCGCTTTCGTAATCCGCGCATCGACCTGCGTCCCGGCGGCGCAGTGATCTATGCCGACGTAAGCCTGCCCGAATTCGGCGGCATCCAACAGACGGCAGGTGCGGTGCTGCGGCTGGATGCCAGTGGGCAACGTTTCGAGTTCGCCGGAGTCGATCTGGGTGGAACGCTCTACGACGTACCACCGGATAGTCTCGGCGCAACCATCAACGAGCTAGAACGCACAGGCAACGCCATTCTCGACCAGCTTGTGCTGAATGCAGGCGGCGATCAATTCGTGCTATCGCATGTGAGCATAGACGACACCACTTTAACCATCACCTTGCGTTAGGAGCAGTGTATGGCTCGCACCGCTGTTCATCGTCTCACCCCGCAGGAACGCAACGCCGCGAAAGAAGAAATGCGAGCCATCCTGATCGAACATGCCCGCGCTCGCCAGACCATCACCTACAGCGCCCTTGCGATGATGATCGAGTCGGTTCGCATTCATCACCGCTCGCCGCTGTTTATGCAGCTTCTCACCGAAGTGTGCAGAGAAGAAGAACGTCTCGGTCATGGCATGTTGTGTGCGCTGGTCGTCTCCAAGACGACGGGCATCCCCGGCGGTGGCTATTTCAGCGGGATGGCAGCGCTAGGGCACGACGTATCCGAACTTGAGGCAAGCTGGCGAGCCGAACTGGAGCAGGTGTTTGACTATTGGAGCAACCATTGAATGCGCTGATCCTCGTTCGCCATTCCAGTGTGACCATCAACCCCGATAAGCCTGCCTCTACATGGACGCTCTCGGATGAAGGGCGCACCCGCGCGGCAATCCTCGCCGAACATTTACGTCCATACCGTCCAGATTGCGTCATTACCAGCGTCGAGCCAAAAGCGGCGGAAACGGGTGAGATTGTCGCGCGTGAACTACACATCCCCTTTTCGACTGCGCCCAATCTCCACGAACACGAACGCAGCAATGTTTCATTTGTGGGGCGCGAACAGTTTGAATCACAGGTACGCGCGTTTTTCGCCGCTCCCAACCGCCTGATCTTCGGTGACGAAACGGCAGATCAGGCGCATGATCGCTTTGCTTCCGCAATAGACAACCTCGTGCAGCAGCACCAGAATCTTGTTGTGGTCACACATGGAACGGTACTCACCCTGTACGTGTCGCGATTGGCGAATTGCGATCCTTTCGACTTTTGGAAGCAGTTGGGACTCCCCGCATTCGTCGTTCTATCGCTGCCTGACATGGGATTGATGAAAGTTGCCCATGAGATTGAAAGGTTATAGTTGCGTTTGTCTTAATTCTCTGGCAACCTATAGAGCAGTATTTTGAAAGAACCGGAATGTAAAAAGCTGACCGCATCATGAACAGCTTTGACATTGATTCCCTG
>DATGQJ010000450.1:0-3525 GCA_035304265.1 Oceanobacillus sp. | reverse complement strand
TTTGCCGCATTCACATCGACGGCGATAATCGTTGCCGCCTCCGCCAGCACCGCGCCCTGAATCACGTTCAGGCCAACCCCGCCGCAGCCCAGTACGACGACCGTCTCACCCGCCTTGACATCCGCCGTGTACAGCACCGCGCCGACGCCGGTTGCCACCGCGCAGCCCACCAGCGCCGCCACTTCCAGCGGAATGTCCTGTTTGATTTTGACGCAGCTTTGTTCCGGCACGACCACGTACTCAGCAAACGTCGCAAGTCCGCAGTAGGCATATACCGGATCGCCGTTGCTGTGCAGGCGAGTTGTGCCGTCCAGCATTGTCCCCGCCCAGATGGGATCGGTGTAGGTTTCACAAAGATTTGGCTGACCGCGCTGGCAGTAAAAACAGTGTCCGCAGTCCGGCGTCCAACTCAGCGTGACGTGGTCGCCCGTTTTTACCCGCGTCACACCTTCGCCGACGGCTTCCACCACGCCCGCGCCCTCGTGCCCGCACACGACGGGCATCGGATGGCGTGTGGTTCCGGTTGCCAGATGATAATCACTGTGGCAGACGCCACACGCGGCGATCCGCACCAGCACTTCGCCCGCGCGGGGTTCGTCCAGTGTCAGGGTTTGGATTTCAAACGGGGTATTGGCAGCATGAAGTACGGCAGCTTGAATGTTCATGGTGTTTCTCGTGTTGGGAGCGCGAAAACCATAATTGAACCGCAAAGCCACCACCGACGCAAGACATCATCCTCGTCGTGTCGGTCAAAAAACGGATTTATCGCGTTTTCAACAACGCTTCCGCCGCTCGCTGTCCGGTGATGATCGCGCCGTGTACCGTGCCCGTGTAGCCGAGCGTGTCCGTCGCCTCGCCCCCGAAAAACAGCGTATCCTCGACGGGTTGCGCCAACACTGCGGGCGCGTCAATCCCGCCGACGGTCACGTAAGAGTATGCGCCCCGCGCATAAGGATCGGCTTGCCAGTCGTGGACGTAGGACGCGATGAGCAGTTCATCCAGCCGCTGGCGGGAAAGCCCGAAGATACCCGAAAGCGCATCCAGCACACGGTCAATCACGAAGGCTTTACCCTGATTAGAGAGTCGTTCGGCGCGAGGACCGCCAACCCATCCCGTGAGCACCGGAATTTCGTTCGGGTACTGCGTCCACCACGTCGGTATCCATTCGTCGTCGCTGAAGAGGAAGCCCATGGTTTCGTGCCAGAAGCGTTCGCGGAAATGCAGCACCGGCTTGATCACCGCACCCATTTCGATTTGCTGCATTGCCGCCTGTTTTTCAGGGAGTTCCGGCGAGAAACGAAAGCCGTTCTTGAGCACGCCAAGCGGCACGGTGACGACAACGCGAGACGCGGTGAAGGTGTGCGGTGTTCCATCCGGCGCGTGCGTGAACACTTCGACCTGCCCGCGCTGCCAGCGGATTTCGTCAACGATGGTGTTCAGATGTAGGGACACACAATCCGGCGCGAAACTCGCCATAAGCTGCTTGGGCACAGCGTCGTAGCCCGAAGGGACGCGGTGATTATGCAGACCTGAGATTTCTGACTGCGCCGCTTCGGTCTTGACGAACCACTGCATACTCACGCGATCCGTATGCACGGCGTCGTAGCCTTCGAGATAACGCGCCGCCATCCACCGCGCCTCTGCCCATTGCTCGCCGGGGAAGCGTTCGGCGACGAACTGGTCGAAGGTCTGATCGTCGCCTTCCCATGTCTCCAGCGCTTGCTAGATCGCATCGGCGCTATCGCCCCAACTGCTGATGCGTTCCAACTTGCCGTTCAGCGAAGTCCACGGGTTGCCGCGCATGTCGATGATCTTTATGCCGCCACTGCGCACGATCTCGAAGGTCGCGTCCGGCTTGCCATGTATGAACTCCGCGCCCAGTTCAATCGGAACGCCGTCATGTTGGGTATAGATGCGTCCGCCGATGCGATCTCGCGCTTCCAGCAAATCGACGGTCAAGCCTGCCTGCGACAATGCGCGGGCGGCAGCCAGTCCCGCCACCCCCGCGCCGATGACAATCGTATCTGTCGTACGTTAGCCTCGCAGCGACTCGAACTCGCTGTCACTGATCTTCAGGCTGGCGGCGGCGACGTTCTCTTCCAGATGCTTAATCGACGATGTGCCGGGGATGGGCAATATGACGGGCGAACGCCACAGCAGCCACGCCAGCATGACTTGATTCGGCGTCGCATTATGGGCGCGGGCGATGCTTTCCAGCCTGTTGTTGCGCCCCATCAGCGGTGCCCATGGAAGAAAGCCAATGTTCTCTTGCTCGCAGACTTGCAGCACGTCCTCGGATGCGCGGTCTGAAATGTTATAGCGGTTCTGAACCGAGACAATCGGGACGATTTTCTGGGCGGTGCGCAGTTGTTCCACCGAAACGTTGCTCAAGCCCACGTGCCGAATCTTACCTTCTTCGCGCAGGCGGGCGAGTTCGCCAACCGAGTCTTCAAACGGCACTCTGGGATCGGGCCAATGGAACTGATACAGGTCGATGCGCTCCACTTTCAAGCGGCGCAGGCTGCCCTCGCACGCCTGCCGCAGATGTTCCGGGCGTCCGTCGTTGCGCCATTGATTGGGACCGGAGCGTGTCATGCCGCCTTTGGTGGCGATCAGCAGACCTTCAGGGTAGGGGTAAAGGGCTTCGGCGATTTGTTCTTCGTTGATGTAGGGACCATAGGCGTCGGCGGTATCGATCAGGTTGACGCCGAGTTCGACAGCGCGGCGCAGCACCGCAAGCGCGTTCTCTGGGTCTTTCGGCGGTCCCCAGATGCCGTGCCCGGTGATCCGCATTGCGCCGTAGCCCATGCGGTTGACGGTTATATCGCCAAGCTGGAACGTGCCCGCTGCGGCGGCAGGTGTATTCGCGTTGGTTGTCATGAGTGCTTCCTTTCGAGAGGAGAGGAGTATAAAGAAGGTTCTGTTTCAAGAAACCGGAAAAACGATGGGGTGCGGTTCCCACATCATGGCTTTGTCCAGCGGGTAAATCGGGCGTTGAATCCGCTGGAAGGGCAGGCGCTCAATCGCCTGATCGACTGCGCCGGGGCTGAGTGCCAGTAACGCCAGCGGCGCGGCACGTTTCAAATCCGGCTCCAGATAACCGATTTTGACCACGACGATTTTATGCTGCAACGGTTCGATGCCAAGCCGTTGAAAATCGGCGATAAAGTGATAAGGGCGGCGGCGCTGGGTGACGATCACCTTCACTCCACCAATTTGCACCACAACTTCGGTGTTCTGGCTCGGCGCGACGTGCAGCACCCGCCCACGAACTGGAAGCGGCTTGCTGGTGCGGTTATCCAATTTACCGCCGAGTGGAAGTTCGACTTCCGCATCTACGCCTGCCGACTGGCAGACCGCAACCGCCGCATCGTCTGCAATGCTGGCGACCACCGCCGATTCGACGTTGTGCGCGAGCAGCCTTTCAAGGAACAGCGGCACGTCGCCCGCGCAGCCCGCCGTCGGGTTATCGCCCAAATCGCTGATGAAGACACACGACTCCGGCGCTTCGAGCGCCCATATGAT
>DATGQJ010000449.1:0-6423 GCA_035304265.1 Oceanobacillus sp. | reverse complement strand
GTCCGGCAAAGGTGGTTATGCCTTCGTGCTGAACGCCAAGTTCATTGAAGCGATTTACCCAGTATTCGAGCGCGGCACGTCCGTTGACACGGAACATGGTGTTGACGATGCTATCCGTACCGCGACGGTTCGGTCCCGTTTGGGGCCAATCGAAGAAGGTCATGTCGGTGCCGGGGCTGCCAATCTTGTCGGCGTAGAACAGGTGATAGGCGGAAACGTCGTCCTGATTGACGCTTTTCTTCACCAAGCGCAAGCCGAGCGTGCGCGTGTAAAAGACGACGTTCTGTTCAACCCGACCCGTGACCGCAGTGACGTGATGGATTCCGTGTAGCTGCATCTGACATTACTCCCCATTCCAGAGACCTATGGAATTTGACGACCTCAACGCAGAATTACTTACGAGCAATATTTCGCTATTCCCCCGGCGGGTAGGTCTCGGCAAAATAAACGTCGTCCGCGCCTTCTGCAATCCAGCCCACTAAAAGTTCGCCGTTCTCGTCACGATATTCAACCTGAAACCACGCATAGCGCGGGCTGCATTCGGGTCCGTCCAGCACGTAAAAAATGCCGCCCACCGGAATCTGACCGATAGGCGGATCATACCTCGTGCCGGGTCCCTCGCGGACGTTCTGAGGAAAGTCTTGTTCGTCGGTAATGCGCCCACGCTCGTGAACGATCAGGCGAGTGGGCATGGTTGAGGGACATTGACGGCGTTGAAATGCGAGTGCCGCCACTGCCGTTACCAACACGCCGATGATGAGCAGTGCAGCCAACAGCGTTCGTTTCATCGCCTCAGGATGCCGCGCGGCGCAGCGCAAGATAATCGCGCAGCCCCCAGAACCCTACCGCACCAAAGGCGCACATATAGATGGTCAGATAAGGCATGAAGGTCGGCGCAAGCTGGCTTGCCAGCAAGATACCCCAGAGCGCATAGGCGGCAAGCGCAATTTCCCAAATGATGTGGCGGTTGATGCGCAGGGCATATTTGTTATCCCGGCGGATTGCCGCATATTTGGGCGTGCGCTTGAACTCGCCTTTGCGCGAGAACAACCCGTTCAGCACAGCGTTGGCGTTGCTCCATGCGACACCTGTGCCGAGTGCCAGCAGTGCAGGCAGCGCCAGCAAACGCCGCCACCAATCCGGGTAGAGAGCGTGCTGGCTGATAACGAAGACCAACGGCGGTCCCAACCCGGCGAAACTCAAGACGCCCAATGGCAACCGCTGAATGCTGCCTGTGAGCAGCAGCGGCGGGGTCAGAATCAGCATCAGGACGATCAGCGGGTGAACCATGTACTGACACAGATGAATCGTTCCCATGATGCGCTGCATCAGGGTCAGGCGGTTGCTCGTCCAGATGGGTTTGAGCAGCAAGGTCATACACTGGGTGCTGCCCTTCGCCCAACGCGCCTGCTGCTGCTTGTACGCCGCAATGTGCAGCGGAAGCTCTCCGGGAACAACAACATCCGGCAGATAGAGGAAACGCCAGCCTTTCAACTGTGCGCGATAGCTCAAATCGAAATCTTCCGAGAGGGTGACATCCTGCCAGCCCCCTGCGTCCAGAATGGTACTCACGCGCCAGACGCCGCAGGTGCCGTTGAAGTTCATCAACCATCCGGCGCGGTTGCGGGCGGTCTGTTCGATGACGAAATGCCCATCCAACGCAAGGCTCTGCCCCATCGTCAGTATATTGTCTTCGCTGTTCAGGTGTCCCCAACGCGCCTGCACCATGCCAAGCTGCGGATCGTGTACCAGCGGCGCGACGGTTCGGCGCAGAAAATCGGGATACGGTGCGAAGTCAGCGTCGAGGACGGCGACCATTTCAACGCCTTCGAGCAGCGACAGCCCGTATGCTAGCGCTCCGGCTTTGTAGCCCTGCCGCGTACCGCGCCGCACGTGCTGAATGTTCAGCCCACGTTCTTGCAACTCCGCGACTTTGTTGGCGATGATCGCGGTGGTTTCGTCGGTAGAATCGTCAAGTACCTGAATCGTCAATTTCTCACGGGGGTAGTCAAGCTGCGCAACGGAATCCAAAAGGCGCTCGACTACGTACATCTCATTGTAAATGGGAAGCTGAACGGCAACAGTGGGCCACTCGGCAACGGGTTTGGGAGTGGCGTTGCGATGACGGTAGCGCAAATAGGTAATAAGAAGGATGATTACACCGACTGAATAAACAGTGAGGAGTAACGCGCATACCACATAAATTGTGGTCAATAAGGTCAGTACCATAATGACTTCGGTCCTACGGTAGCACTGTGACCGTGCAAAGTCTATCAAGTTGCCTTACTAATCGCAAGGGCTATCAGTGTGAGCGTTCGATGAACGTAAGTTAATAGTAATGAGTAATGGGTTTAGTCGTCAGCATTCAGCAAATTAGGACACATCACAGCGATAAGTACCGGTCTGCTTGACAGCAGAAAGGTAATGATTACACTTTAGATAAAGTGCCCAAGGGTTTGCCGTATCGTGGTCAGCCTCAGTCTTTCTAATCCTCCAACTTCTACCTCCAATGGCGTGCGCCCGGTCAATTTGAAGACCGACTTAGCCGCGCTTGCCGATCTGATCGAAGTGGCGTTTGCCGATTCGATGGACAGCAGCGGACGGGCGGCAGTGCGCGAGATGCGTGCCTTAAGCCGCTTCGGGACGGGCTTGGGCGTGATCGCGGGAATGAACGATCTGGTGCAGGGGATCGGTCTCGGCTACGTGTGGATAGAGGACGGGCAACTGGTCGGAAACGTATCAATTTATCCGGCACACCGGCACAGCGGCGAGGGGCAAGTTTGGATCATCGCCAACGTTGCGGTTCAGCCGGAGTATCGTGGGCGCGGTATCGCCCGAAAGTTGATGCTCGCCAGTTTGGATGCCATTCGCAACCGGCGAGGTGGTCGGGCGTCGGCGATCCTGCAAGTGGAAGAGAACAACGTTGCTGCCCGAAGATTGTACGATTCGCTCGGCTTCGTGAATGAAGGGGCATGGCGGCAGTGGCGGCGCAGTCCCAGCGCCCGCATTCCGCCGCCGTTCGACAATGGGCAGGTGTACATCACCAAGCGGCGGCGCGGGGAATGGCAGGCGGAATACGAACTTGCAACGCGCATCCGTCCCTACGGCTTGGGATGGCAGCGTCCACTACACAAAGGACTGTTTCGCCGCTCCATAAAAAATATCCTCAACGACCTGATCAACATGCGCTCGGTGGAACGGCTGGTCGTGCATTCGCAGGACGAAATCCGCGCGGTGATGTGGATAGAACGTGCGTTTGCCGCCAGCAGCACTCAGTTGATGCTGATGGTAGACCCGGAATATCATGGGCTTTACGATGAGGCGCTGATCAATCTGGCGACGCGGCGCTTCAGTGGGCATTCACCGCTCACGATGGAACACCCCGCCGACGATACCGTGACCAGCGCGATCCTTGAACGCTATCACTTCCATGTACAGCGCACCCTCGTCCACATGCGCTGGGAGGGATAACGCCAACGGCATCTTATGCCTTATTCCCATGCGCATTTTTACGTTTGCGATTCACGTCCTCATGATGGGCATGGATATGCTGTCGCAAACGCCGCCACTTGAAATCCTCGACTTCGTGCCGTCATTGTCAATTATGGAGAAAATGAGCGAGTCGAATGCCAAAGAAGTGTGGGCAAGTGGCGCGGCATATGAACCTTACGGTGGGCGCTGGATGGCTCCATTCCCCTGATGGCACGACACGGGGTTCAATAGCACCAAGTGTAAGTCTATCAAGGAGTGTAAATGCCTCTCGAAATTCTGATCATCGTCCTGCTTGCTGTGCTCAATGGCATTTTTGCCATGTCCGAAGCGGCGATGATCGCTTCCCGCCGCGCACGGTTGCAACAACTGGCGGAACGGGGAAGCAGCGGTGCGGAAACCGCTATTAAAATCGCCGAAGAACCGAACCGCTTTCTCTCTACGGTGCAGATTTTCATCACGCTCATCGGTATTCTGGGCGGCGCGTTCGGCGGCGCAACGGTTGCGGAGGAAATCGCCGACGCGCTGCGTGAAACCAGCTTTGCCCCTTATGCCGATGCGTTAGGCTTCGCTATCATCGTGCTTTTCACGACTTACATCTCGCTGATTCTAGGGGAGCTTGTCCCCAAGCGGCTGGCGCTGCGCTCGCCGGAGCGGATCGCTTCACTGATCGCCATGCCGATGCAGATGCTCTCCAAACTGGCTGCCCCCATCGTCAAGTTGTTGAGCGTTTCTACCGACGCTGTGCTGTGGCTGCTGGGTTCGCGGGAAACGGAAGAATCCGCCGTCACCGAAGAAGAGATCACCATCATGATTCAGCAAGGCGTGGAGACCGGCGTTTTCGAGGCTTCCGAGCAGGGCATGGTCGAAGGGATTTTCCGGCTTGGAGACCGCCGCGTAAGCAGCCTGATGACGCCACGCACCGAGATCGTATGGCTGAATCTGCGCGACAGCAGAGAAGAAAATCGAAGAAAAATGGTGGAATCGGGGTTTTCGCGCTTTCCGGTTTGTGACGGCGATCTGGATCACGTGGTAGGCTTGATACAGGCGAAAGACATTCTGGCGCGTATCTTCACCAACGAGGAACTCGACCTGAAACCCATCGTCATCGATCCGATTTACGTGCCGGAGAGCGTGAGCGCCTCTAAAGTGCTGGAACTGTTCCGCGAGCGCAGCCTGCATATGGCGTTCGTGATCGGCGAACACGGCGGGCTGGAAGGGCTGGTGACCACCCAAGACATCCTTGAAGCTATCGTGGGCGAGCCGGAAGTGCAAGAGGCGGTACAGCGTAAGGATGGTTCGTGGCTGCTGGACGGCATGATGACGGTAGACGACGTGAAAGACCAATTGGATGTAGCGGAGCTTCCGGGTGAATATGACCGCTTTGAAACCCTGAGCGGCTTCGTCATGGCGCAGTTGGGCGACGTGCCGAAAGAGGGCGATTCGTTTGAATGGGGCAACTACCGTTTTGAAGTCGTCGATATGGACGGGCTGCGCGTGGACAAAGTGATGGTCAACGTGATTCCGCCGGATGAAACCGTTCAGACATGAAAATTGCGACATTGCTCTGCCTTAGACGGTATTGTGTAGTAGAAGGAAGAGGGAAAAGGTTGATGCGACGTATTGGAATGGCGCTTGCGGTGGCGATTCTAGTGTCTTCGTGTAACCTGAGTGATGATCCTCCGATTACTGTACAGCCTCCTACGGAAGTAGTGAGCACGCAAGCGCCAATTCCCTCTCCCGCACTTACCTCATTGGGACCGACGCCGCTTCCGGCGCTTGGCTCCACCAACAGCCCCGCGCTTGGCACACAGTGTCAGGTGTATAGGACCTATTCAGGCACAGACCCAAGAAACGTGTTGAGTTTGCGTGCAGAGCCGAGCACAGAGGCGGTACAGGTGTTCCGCGTGCCGACCAACGCGCAGGTTTATCGCGTCCCCGATTCGCAGGAAGTCGAGGCGGAAGGGTATCACTGGCTCAACGTGATTTATGTCGATCCGGCGCAGAACCGTTATCAAGGTTGGATGGCGCGGGATTCGTACATTGTGCGAGGCGTGCGCGACCCTTCGATTGCGACGCTGATACCCACCGGACAGCAGGCGGCGTGTTGAGGGGGCGATCAGCCGTCAGTCTTCAAATTTTTCATGTGCGTGATGATGCGGTCTAACAGAATAAGGCGTGTCCGTTCCTGTCAATCAGGCGGCGGACACGACGGTGTCGTGTCCCTACAATGTATCCGTCTTATTTTGGAAAATGACATTATCGCGTCCGTCGTCTGATTGACCGAAGCAGACAGGATGATGCTGTTTTCCAAATAAAGATGGCATTTGCAGGAAGCCGGAAACCTCACCCCCTCTCCACTTCGTGGAGAGGGGGTGTCGAGCGAAGCGAGACGGGGGTGAGGTTCGAGGAAGTGATCTCCGTCTTATTTTGTTAAACCGCATTCATAGCGCACGTCGAATACCCCGCAGCCGATCCCATGTTATGATGGTGCGCCTACCCACATCACCGATGGAGACAACATGATTTTAGAGATCGCCAACCTCCAAGTTCGCGCGGGGGAGTACGAGGCATTCGAGGCGGCATACAAGCAGGCATCCCCCATCATCGCCTCGTCGAAGGGGTACATTTCGCACGAGTTACAGCGGTGTATGGAAACGCCGGGGCGTTACGTGCTGCTGGTGCGCTGGGAAACACTGGAAGATCACACCGTTGGATTTCGCGGCTCGGAACTGTACCAACAGTGGCGGGCGGCGCTGCACCATTTCTATGATTCCGCATTGGTGGAGCATTATACGCTGGTGTAGAGCGTGTTATGCACTTGCCCCCTCATCCCCCGGCCCCTTCTCCCACGCAAGCGGGGAGAAGGGGAGCGATCACCAGGGCTATGTCCCTCTCCCCGTTTACGTGGGAGAGGGACGGCTTGCCTAAGCG
>DATGQJ010000448.1:0-2877 GCA_035304265.1 Oceanobacillus sp. | reverse complement strand
TCGCCGTTGTCGATCAGCCGTCCGCAGCTTGTCCAGAATTCCTCAAGGCTGATGCGGCGGTCAATGTGATGAATCTGGTAGAGGTCGATGTGATCGGTTTGCAGCCGTCTGAGCGAACCGGCGGCGTGTTTGCGTATCTTGTACGCCGAAATGCCGCGCTCTTCGTTGGGCGGCGGATTGTCGGTCATATTGCCGTAGACTTTGGTGGCGATCACGACCTGATCGCGCCGTCCGGGTTGCTGCTGGAACCAACGCCCGATGATTTCTTCGGTTGCGCCGCAGTAGGCGCGTCTGCCGTAAACGTTGGCGGTATCGAAGAAGTTGATACCCATCTCCAACGCTTTGTCCATAATGCGGAAGGATTCGTCTTCGGGCGTGAGCGTGCCAAAGTGCATCGTCCCCAGACAAATCTTGCTGACGGTCAGATTAGATCGCCCAAGTTTGGCGTACTCCATCGGGAACTCCTTTGGTTGTGTCGAGGTGGTGACGTAGAGTGTATCTACTATTCCGCAGCGACGCATCTGATATGCAATTTTCTCAATAAAGACGGGGTGAGGTTGACTCCGGCTCTATTTGTAAAACGGCATAACAGATAACGAGAAACGGTCAGCGATTAACCCCAAACCACATTGGACTGTTCCAACGTCTACCCTACACACGCAGAATAGGTTATACCTGATAGTTGGTTTGCTGCACTCAGGGAGTTCATACTTATGCTTTATCCACAGTCGAATTCATTCCGGCAGGTGGTTGATCTGTCAGGGTTCTGGGACTTGCGCTTCGACCCGCAGGGAGAAGGCAGAACAGGCTGGACGAGCGGCTTTTCCGGCGGGCGTCCGGCAGCAGTTCCGGCAAGCTGGAACGACCAGTTTGAAGAATGGCGCGATTATCTGGGTGACACGTGGTACCAGACCCGATTCGACTTGCCCTGGGGCTGGGATGCAAATCAACAGCGGATTCGCCTGCGCTTCGGTTCGGTCAACTATCTGGCGGAAGTCTGGCTGAACGGGGTGCGTTTGGGGACGCACGAAGGCGGGCATCTGCCTTTCGAGTTCGAGATCAATGAGGCGGTACGGCAGGAAGGCAACCTCTTGGTCGTCTGCGTGAACGGCGAGCTTGCCCCTGACCGCGTGCCGCCCGGCAATATCCCGCCGCGCCCACCCGATGCGTTCGAGTCTTCGAGCTTTCCGGCAGGCTCGTTCGATTTTTACCCGTTCTGCGGCATTCACCGTCCGGTTCACATTTACGCAACGCCGCGTGAGAGCATCAACGATCTGACCGTAGTCACCGAAATTGCGGGACAGAATGGGCGTGTCCATCTGCGGGTGGAACACGGGGACGCTACGGGCGTGAGCGTGCGGGCAGCGCTGCGCGACACGGGTATTACAGCAGAAGCCGCCTCATCCGGCGGCAGCGCCGACCTCATTCTGGACGTACCGGACGCGCATTTCTGGTCGCCCGACTCGCCTTACCTCTACGATCTCGACGTTGAACTTGTGCAGAACGGCTCGGTAGTTGACCGCTACAGCCTGCCCATCGGCATCCGCACGATTGCCATTGAAGGCGATCAACTGCTGCTCAATGGTCAGCCGATTTACCTGCGCGGCTTTGGTCGTCATGAAGATTTCCCGATCACCGGGCGCGGGTTGCTGCCTGCCGTGATCGTCAAAGATTACGCATTAATGAAATGGATTGGCGCGAACTCGTTCCGCACGACCCATTACCCTTATTCCGAAGAGATGATGATGCTGGCGGATCGACTCGGTTTTCTGGTGATCGACGAAACGCCCGCCGTTGGATTATTCTTTGCCGAAGAGGGACTTGACCGCCGATTGGCGCTGTGCCGCCAGTACACGCAGGAATTGATCGCGCGGGACAAAAATCATCCAAGCGTGATCATGTGGTCGCTGGCGAACGAGCCGCATTCGCGCCGCCCTGCTGCAAAACCGTTCTTCCGCGAACTCTACGATCTCGCCCGCGAACTCGACCCGACTCGCCCGATCACCATTGTCTCGTATACCGGCGTGGACGAAGAATCGTTCGAGTTTGTGGACATCATGTGCCTGAATCGCTATTTCGGTTGGTACACTCAGCAGGGGCAACTGGATGTCGCGCTTCCACGTCTCTCTGAAGAACTCGATGCGCTCTACCAGAAATATCGCAAGCCGCTGATCATGACCGAATTCGGTACGGACACCATTCCCGGCTTCCATGCCCAACCACCGGAGATGTTCAGCGAGGAATATCAGGCGGAGTTTTTGACCCGCTACATCGAACTCTTCCAGACCAAGCCCTACATGGTGGGCGAACACATCTGGAATTTCTGCGATTTCAAGACCGGACAGGCAGTACACCGCATGGCGGGCATGAACCACAAAGGTGTTTTTACGCGAGATCGCCGTCCCAAGCTGGCGGCACATCAGGTACGCGAATTGTGGCGTTGAGTAATGGATTGGGGCGGTTTACGAATCGCCCCTCTCGCTTTGATGACTTCTAGAGCCTATCTGAAAATTCCTACAGAAGAAAAATCTCGGATTACGCTTCGGAGCGGATACGCAGGTCTGCCCCTACCCACAATCGTGTAGGGGCGAACCTACGTGTTCGCCCAGCTAAGCAATTTTTCCCCACAAAAATCCAATCCCCTTTGCACAGTCGAACATATTCATAAGACTGTCATCTCGAATCGACACACCCACACCGAGAACCAACCTTCCCTCCATGACAGTCGCCTCGTATGTT
Source organism: Oceanobacillus sp. (assembly GCA_035304265.1). GTDB lineage: Bacteria > Chloroflexota > Anaerolineae > Aggregatilineales > Phototrophicaceae > Flexifilum. Next base: position 138 of record DATGQJ010000448.1, on the reverse strand, counting down.
TAATCAGGAGAAAAGCACATGAAGCGTACTTCTCGGTTTGTGATTATTGGTTTACTTGTTTTGCTCATGTTGAGTGCATCCATGGTGTCAGCAGCACGTGACCGCATACCGCCGACAGCGCCAACGTTGTCGGTGACT
>DATGQJ010000447.1:0-5248 GCA_035304265.1 Oceanobacillus sp. | reverse complement strand
TAAATTCCTGTCGCGTTCAGAACCACCACGCTCTCGTCCTCACTCGCGATGGTTTTTCGCAGGATGTACCAGCCATCTTCGGGAAGCTGCAACACAAACGGCGGCGAATTCGCATCAATCTGCCCATCCGCGACCACGTCCAGCGTTTCGCCGTCGAGCACCTGCACATTTACAAGGGTGCTGTTCAACGCGTAGGTTTCAGTGACGGGCGGCGGCACGGTCAGATTGTTCAACTGGTCAGTGAGTGCCGTCCGCTGCGATTCGGTGAGCAAGTCGCTGCTGAGACGTGCCTGCAACTGCTGGATTTGTTCTTCCGTTGTCTTGCGGTTGCGGGCGGCATTCACCAACCCGGCAGATGCCCGATCTGTGAATCCGGCAGTTGCCGCAAGCGCGTCGTCGTCGCTGCCTTCTTCTGCGACGGCAATTGTGACGTAATCGCCCGCCCGCCCGATGAAGGCGAGTTCTGTCTGCGGTGTTTCCGTCACCGTCCCCGAAGCGACATCGACGTTGCCCGCCGCGAGGACTGAGGAGAGCGGCGGAACCGTCGCATTCACCAGTGGCGGAACGACGATCATCAGCGCGACCAGAATCGCCGTGATCACGACCATTCCAAAGCGCACGCGCAGGTATGCATAGATGGTGAATCCAATAGCAAACGCGCACAACAACGCGATCAGATTGACGCGCCACAAGTGTTCGACGGGGTAAGTCCCGACCATAAACACGCGCAAATTGCGGTTGATCACCAGCCAGTTTGCGGAGCCAATCGCCCAACCGATGAAGCCGACGATGGCGGCGATCAACAGACTCCCCGCCACAATCGTGAGGATGGTATCGAACGTCGATCTGAACAGGTTGTCGCGTATCCACGCCAACGGACCCACTGCCAGCATGGGCGGTGGCTTTACAGGTGGCTCGTCATAAACGACGACCGCAGGTACGGCGCGAGGGTCAGGAATGGTGGTCATCAGCTTACCTCGTTACCAACTGGAAGCGCCCGTTTACCCAGTTCATCGCGGCGGAAATGATCAGGCTGAGGAGCAAATACGTGAGCATGACGATGACGATGCTGGTCACGCTTTGACCAGACTGATTGCCAACCGTGTTCATCACCTGATACACGTCGGCAAATGAAATAGCAATAGCGAGACTCGAATTCTTCGCCAGATTCAAATACTGGTTGGTCAACGGCGGGATGATCACCCTCAGCGCTTGTGGCAAGATAACCATGCGCAGCAGTTGGGAAGAGGTCAACCCAAGCGCACGCGCGGCTTCAACCTGTCCATGGGGCACGGCAAGGATACCCGCACGCACGATCTCGGCAATGAATGCCGCTGTGTAGATGATCAGTGCCAACGTCAGCGCCATGTATTCCGGTGACAGCGTGATGCCTGACCCGAAGCGCAAGCCCTGTCTGCGCGGCACGATAACTTCGATAGGTGTGCTGCTGTAGAGCAGTTCATCCGTGAGCAAACCTTGTTCGCGAGCGGTTTCGAGGGGCAGGGTAACGGTTTGCCCGTCCTGCTCCACGACCACTGTAGAAGGCAGAGGTTCGGAGCTAACGATCAACCATCCGACTACCGCGAAAATGAGCAGCAGCCCTAACGCCAGCCGTCCGCGCGGGTTCGGCTGTCCGGTGAGTTCGGTCTGGCGGCGCAGATAGAAAAAGAGCAGCAGCCCCAATCCTACGCCAAACGCGACGTAAGCAAACCACTCGGCAAATCGCGCCGTCGTCAGCACTTCGGGATAGACCATGCCACGATTATTGAGGAAGAACGCTGGCTGAGTTTCAATCCGCAGCGAGGTCATCGGCACGATGCCCGCCGTGAAAATCAGTCCGCCGATCAACTGTCCAACCACCAAGCCGGACAGGGTCATGCGCAGATTCTTGCCCGCCAGCATCAGTCCAACGACGGCGATGATGCTGGCGATCACGTACAGCCAGAAACGCGAATCGCTCAGGTCGATTTTGGCATACAGCGAACGCCCGATCTCCGGCTGATTGTAGTAGAGCCAGAAGCCAACTTCGATGGCGATCACCGCTGCAAAGAAAGCAGGCGTGAGAAATGCCCGCCAGTGATCTTGACTCGCCTGTAATCCGCGAACGTAGCGCCAGCCGCCCAACCCAACCACAATGTAGAGGAAATAACGCACGGGAATCGGCAGAATACCCTCTGCCGGAATTTGAATGCTCTCTCGCAAGGGTGGCAGCGAAAGCACCACCACGAAAAACATGATAACGATTTGCACCAGCAGCGGCGTATTGCGCAGCACTTCGACAATCGCGCGGGTAATCGTCCGCACAAGCCAGTTGGTGCTTAAAAGAAATATTCCGCCGAGGATGCCAATAATGGTCGCGCCGACCAGCCCAACGGAAACGGTTGCCAGCGTGTTGCGCAAGCCGACGAGAAAGGCGTCCCAATAAGTATCGTCGGGTGTGTAACCGGCTGCGCCGCCGATCTCGAATCCGGCACGTCCTTGCAGAAATTCAAAGTTAGGAGTCAGGTTGCGGCTTTCCAACGCCAGCCAGATATTGTTCCAGATTTGTGTCAGCGCAAAAATCAGCAGCGCAAGAAAAACTAGCTGCCCAACCACGCGCAAGAAGCGAATGTCTCTTATCAGGCTGATGACTTGTTCAAAGGGATTTCGTTGAGACGAGGAAACGCTGCTCATTACCGCATGGACTCCACAGGAGCAAACAATAACGTCTTTTTGTGGGGGCGAACACGTCGGTTCGCCCCAATAACTTTACTTTAAGTGTGATGCACATCGACAGTGGGTTTGTACCCACTGTCGATTCTAATACGAATTCGATCCACCGCATCTAAGGCGAGTGATTAACGGAACGGCATTGCGTACATCAAGCCGCCATCAGTCCACAGCGCGTTGATGCCGCGCTCCAGCCCGAAGATGGTATCCGGACCCAGATTGCGGTCAAAAATCTCGCCGTAGTTGCCAACCTGACGGATGACCGTCACCATAAAGTCGTTCGGCAGGTACAACGTCGAGCCGAGGGTCGTGTTGTTCAAGCCGAGCAACAGTTGGATGTTCGGGTCGTCGGTTTCGAGGAATTCGTCGATGTTCTCGCTGGTGATGCCGAACTCTTCCGCCTGAATCAATCCGTAGATCACCCAGCGCACGATGTCGGCAAACTGCTCATCTTCCTGCGAAGTCAGCGGACCCAGCGGTTCCTTGCTGATCACGAAATCGAGGATTTGCAGCGCACCGGGATCGGGAGCAACTGCCTTGCGCGAAACCAAGCCGCTAACGTCGCTCGTCACTGCGTCGCAGCGATTTTCGTTGAACGCCGCCATCACGCCGTCAAAGTCCTGGAAGGTCTGAAGTTCAAAGTCCAGACCCCGGCTCTGCATGGCAGTGGTGATATTGAGTTCGGTGGTCGTGCCTGCATTGGTGCAGATCGTGCCGCCTTCAAGGTCTTCCAATGAGGTGATGCCAGAGTCGGCGAACACCATAATACCCTGACCATCGTAGAAGGTGGTCGGTGCAAAGGTCGCGCCCCACAGCGTATCACGGGTCAAGGTGAACGTGGTATTGCGCGAAATAATGTCTACTTCGCCGGAAGCAAGCACGGGCTGGCGTTCGGCGGCAGTGATTGGACGATACTCTACAGCATCGGCATCGCCCAGAATTGCGGCGGCGACTGCGCGGCAAATATCCACGTCGAAGCCTTCAAATTCACCCGCATCATTCGGGAAACCAAAGCCCGGCAGTGTCTGGTTGACACCGCAGATCAAGGTGCCCCGCTCAAGGATGCGCTGCGTGACAGCGCCGGCTTCAGGAACCGGAATTGGGGTCGCATCTTGCGCAAACGCCACGATGGTGGTCACCATCAACAGCGCGAATACAAATAATACTATGCGCCTCATCACCTATCTCCTTGTTTAGACATCAATAAGGTTTTGAAACTGTGACACAAACCAAACCGTGTCACTTTAGGCGAGGCAGTTTATCGTAGCAGTACAGGGTTGTCAAACCAGCATGTGACGATAAATCATAGGAGCGCGTTGTTGGATTCCAACATTGATTGAGCGGGGGCGAGACACCGTCTCGCCCGCCAAGCAGGTGTTTTACTCAGCCCGTATAAAATCGGGCGAAGTTCCCATGTCGCACAATCCATGTCCTTCGGTATCCACGTAGCATCCTTCTCGCCCCCACTCCTCGACGTAATTTCCTCGCGCAAGATCCAGACTGGCATCAAGCGTTGCTTGGGTGTAATAGACGGTGTTTGGGAACGTGGGACCGGAATCTTCCATGCCCATCATCACCCCGCGTTCGTCAGGGTAGCCGTCGAAGAGAACACATTGATGATCGTAGTGATAGCCACTGGGCGCGGTCAGTGACATCAGATTGGTTTCGTCAGCGTAAATGGTGTATCCCCATGAACGGGGGCGACTGTTTGTGCCCACCGCATCACGAAAAGCGACGGCATAAACATAGGTTCCGGGCACAATGTTGTCGGCGCAGACGGCAAGCGTGACGCGATCCTCCGTGACCTTCAAATAGCTGTAACCATTTTCAAAGACTGGTCTATCCTGAGCGGCGGCGGGAATGGCAAGTGCAAGTAAAAGGGCACAGAGACACATTCGATAGCGCATATTCCCAACTCCTGTAGAGGTATTGTTGGAGTATATCCGAACCCTAAGTTGCGAATACAAGGGGACTGTTCGTATTTTGAAAAAAACAGTATAAATCCTGTAAATTCACTGTCCTCATTAGGATAGGGCATCGCTCGAACGCGCTCGTGGCGAATTTGCCCTTATTCACCATATGACTACAATGAGAGAATAGATTATTTGTAGAAGCCCCAATTCCATTTGCTGCTCTCACCGACACCTATTTCATAAGGATATGGTATGGGTCGGAATGTCAGGAAACAACCCAGACTGAAGACGCCGCACCCCACAGTAAAGCCCGTCGAACATTCAAGACAATCGGAAGATACGAGCGCCTTTGACCCCACTCAGATGGATTCTGCTAAGGTGTCGGCGCAATCCATCTTCGATCTGCAACGGAAGATTGGTAATCGGGGTATGCAAAATTTGCTTGCCCGGAAAACTCCCGTCCAGCAGTTGAATCCGGGTGGCGGTTTGCAGCGCGTCGATGCTCCGGCATTGGGTGATGAAGTCGGCGTTGCGGAAGCCGAACCGTCGCAGCCTACGCTCCGACAGGGATCGAGCGGTCCTTCAGTGACCATGCTGCAAGAAAAGCTGAATAATGCAGGCACGAA
>DATGQJ010000446.1:0-7637 GCA_035304265.1 Oceanobacillus sp. | reverse complement strand
TCCCAACCCATCTCGACGTATACCGGCACGCAGTTGATGCGAGCGCAGATTTCGTTGAACGTGTCGTAGTCCCAACCGACGGCTTCACCCGCTTCGTTGATGTAGTTGTACGGCGGGTAAGCATTCTCTACCGCGATGGTCACTTCTCGCCCTTCCAGATCGGGCAGTTCTCCGTCCTGTGCCAGCACACTGAACGGAGCGATCAGTGCCAGCAGCAGGCAAAACATTAATCCCACGCGAATACGAGCCTGCATATCCAACCTCCCTCAAAATTTGTGACAAAAGGTAACAATCGAGCAAACATTATAGTCGAATGGTCTAAGTGCAACAAACTTTGTCCGCAACGAACTTGAAGGCTCAAAAAATGGGCAAGTCCAACAAACGCTCAAGGACGTAGAGGTGTTTTTCGTTTGCCCGGATGAAGTCAACAGCCGTATACCCACATTTGAACGCCGTCTGCAAAGTCTCTCGCAGGGCGAGTCGCCATGCCTGCTGCGCATCAGCGCTCAACTTATCTACCGCCGATGGGATTTCGGCGAACACCAGTGGGGTTTCAAAGTTCAAGTTGAGGATCGGGCGGGTATCGACAGCACTCAGGATGGTGTTTTCGGGTGAAAGGGAAGGGAAGTTGGTGGCAACTGTTTCGCCCTTTGCCAGTGCTGCGACCCGCGCATCGTTCAGTTGCCAGATGACTTCAAGCCGATCCGACGGCGTGCCGACGTTGATGGCGTCTTCCATCTGTCCGTAGAAATCGACGTGATAGACGTTCGCCGTCACGCCAAGCCGGTGAAGATTGAAGTTGGCGTTGCCGCGCTTCAGCGGATCGAACGTCCAGCCGATTTCATCATACCCGTTCGCCAGCGCCCACTCGCGTTGTTTCTGCTTCAGGGTGAAGCCAATGTCTCGTGCCTGATATTGCGGTAGGACCCCTGTCATGTGTGACCACAGGATGAACTTGCCGTGATGTCTCGCTGGAAACGCAAACGCCATCCCGACCATCACGTCGCCGTCGTATGCGCCGAGCGCCACACCGCCCGTATGTGTGACCGCGCGGAGCAAATTGAGCGGCACGGCGTCGCGCGGGTTGAGACCCCACACCGCGATTTCAACTTCGACGGCAGCCCCAAGTTCGGAAATTGTCTCTAAGACGCGGTATTCCATCAGCGCCCAAGCGGTTCGATCAGCAGCAGTCCGATAAACGCGATGATCAAGCCCAGATGGTGGGTGATCGACCAGATCAGGTTCAGCAGTGGCGACGGCGAACTCAGCCCGATCAGGTGGACGATGAAACTGATCGCAATCAGAAACACGCCGACGACGACGGGTAGTCCACGCTGCCGCGCCAGCGTCGCTGAGAGCCGTTCAAGCATACGGGCAATGGTAGGGGATCGGTCAATCCGTTTGAACATAGCTCATCCTGTGATGCGATAGGGTTTGAAGCGCTCATAGAGGGTGGCGGGAAGCTGCACCGTCAATTCGATGCCCTCTTCGGTGTGCTGTTGATTCTGGACATTGCCCATTTCGTGAAGCTGGGAAACCAGATCGCCGCGCTGGTAAGGAAGCCTGAGCCGGACTTTGTAGAGCGTTTGCGCCAGCGTCTTTTCAATCGTATCCAGCAGGGTATCCAAGCCCGTTCCCTTACTGGCGGAAATCTTGACGCTGGCGGCGTAACCCAATCCGTCCGGTAGGTCGGGCAGCGTGTCGCCTTGCCATTGATCGATCTTGTTCCAGACGAGAATGCGCGGCACAGGCGGCACTTCGATCTCGGCGAGCGTGTCTTCCACCGTGTCGATATGTTCGAGCACGTTGGGGTGATTTACGTCCACGACTTCGAGAATCAGATCGGCTTCGCTGATCTCTTCGAGCGTGGCGCGGAAAGCCGCGATCAACGTTGTCGGTAGTTTTTGAATGAAGCCCACCGTGTCGGTCATCAGGATGTGTCGTCCAGACGGAAGCACAACCCGCCGCGTGGTTGGGTCGAGCGTCGCGAACAGTTGGTCGGCAATGTAAACGTCCGCGCCTGTCAACGCCCGCAGCAGCGTGCTTTTTCCGGCGTTGGTGTAGCCGACCAGTGCCACCAACGGAATGCCGGCGCGATCTCGTTGTGCGCGGTGGCGGCTGCGATGGCTGCGAACCTGCTCTAAATCTTCCTTCAATTTGCTGATCCGCCGTCGAATGTCACGGCGGTCTGCCTCAAGCTGAGTCTCACCGGGACCGCGCAAGCCCACTCCGGCAACGCCGCCGCGTCCACCGCCGCCGCCTGCCTGCCGTGCGAGGTGAGTCCACTGGCGGGTCAGACGTGGCAGACGATACTCGTACTGCGCCAGTTCGACTTGCAGTGCTCCTTCGTGGGTGCTGGCGTGCTGGGCAAAGATGTCGAGAATCAGCGCCGAACGATCCAGCACTTTGATGTTTTCGCCAAACTGCTTTTCCAGTTCGCGCTGGTGGCGTGGCGATAACTCATCGTCGAAGATGACTGACTGCGCATCGGTGGCGATAAGCGCCTCTTTGACCTCTTCAACTTTGCCGCTGCCGATGAAAGTTGCCGGGTCAATATGCGCCACGTTCTGCGTCGTCGTCCCGACGATTTGCATACCCGCCGTATTCGCCAGCAGCATCAATTCCTCCAGCGAATCCTCCATACTGAGCAGCGGGCGGCTTCCTTTGAGTGAAACGCCAACCAGATAGGCGCGTTCAGGTTCTACTTGGTTTTCTTGCATACGTGACCGTTCGGATTTGGTTTGAATCTTCCCAACCATTTCTATCTGTTAGCGTACCACATTTTCAACCGTTCGAGTGCTTCTTCCAGTCGAGCGTCGTTGATGCTCAAACTCATGCGCACGTACTGATTTCCACCCGGTCCGTAAATCTGCCCCGGCGCAACCGAAACGTGCGCATTCAGCAACGCCTGTTCCGCGTATTGTGCGCCGTCCATCGTCACGTCTTCAACTCGCCCCCAGATATACAGTGAGCCAGCGGGTTTTTGCGCTCGTAAGCCGATCTGAGGCAGCACGTCCAGAATACGATCCCGCCGCCGTTGATAAACCGCGTTCCGTTGATCGAGCCATTCCTGCGTCGTCTGCTGCACAGCGGCAATCCCCGCATCGTAGACCGCGCGGAAATGCCCGCTGTCCATATTGCTTTTCACTTGCAGTAGCGTTTTGATGGCATCGGCAGAACCGACTGCCGCACCAAGTCGCCAGCCCGCCATGTTGTAGGTCTTGGAGAACGAGACAAATTCGACGGTGCAGTTCCGCGCCCCTTCTGCTTCAAGTGCGCTTCCCGCTACGTAACCATCGTAGGTGACATCCACATAGGGATTATCTGATGCCAGCAAAAGGTTATGCTCTTGGCAAAAATCGACCAATTTCTGATAAAAGCCGCGATCTGCGGTTGCTCCGGTGGGGTTATTCGGGTAATTGACCCACAATAGTTTCGCTCGTTCCAGCACATTGCGCGGAATGGTCGTCACATCCGGTAGATAATCCGGTTCGGAAAGCGGCATCCATTCCACCGATGCGCCTGCAAGATAAGCGCCCATCGAATACGATGGGTAGCCGATGTCGGGAACGAGCGCCACGTCACCTTGATCGAGGTAGGCAAGGCTGAGGTTGACGATTCCTTCTTTGCTGCCCATCAGCGGTAGTACCTCGCGTTCGGGGTCAACCTCGATGCCAAACCGTCGGGCATAGTAATCGGCTATCGCGGTGCGAAAACTCGGTGTGCCTGCGTAGCCCGCATAACCGTGATGATTGGGTTGGCAAGCTGAGTGATAAAGCGCCTCGATCACCTCATCGGATGGCGGCATGTCGGGACTGCCAATGTCGAAGTTGATAACGTCGTGTCCCTGCGCGTTGAGTTCGCGCACACGCTGGTTGAGCAGCGCAAAGGGATAAGGAGGAAGTGCGGATAATCGTGCAGCGGGTTTTGGCAATTTAAACCTCTTCTATATTCGCCACGCCGTTCACCCGTTCAGGTGGCGGCGAGTCACGCATCGGTATCATGATGTGAAATGTACTACCGGGATGCTCGGTTTCGCTATAACCAGCACTTTGTGCCCAGATGGTACCACCATGTGCTTCGATGATCCCTTTGGCAATCGGCAGTCCGAGTCCGGGACCACCACCTTTGAACTTGGTCTTGCCGCTGGAATGGAGCGAAACGTCTCCAATAGACGAAAAGGCGTCGAAGATGCGCTGTAAATCGTGTGGGGCGATGCCGATTCCATTATCTGCGACCATCAAATCGACAAAGCCGGGAAGTTCACGCCCTGAAATCGTGATTTGCCCACCGTCGGACGTGTATTTGATGGCGTTCATCACCACTTTTTCGAGCACCTGAAGTAATCGTTCGGGGTCGCCAAAGGTATGCTGAAGCGGAATAGTGTCCCGCTCGACCACCAGACTCAGATTGCGCTGCGCCAGCAAATCGCTGACCTGACTTTCAACGGCGTCAATGAGATGATGCAGCCAGACGGGTTGAAAGTTCAACTCCAGCATACTGAGGTCAATCAGTGAGATGTCTACGATGTCATCCACGATTTCCTTCAGCCGCTTGACGCCGTTGTCGATACCGCCCACAACGGTCTGTTCCTGTGTGGATGTCGCCAGACCACGCAGGATTCCTGTGTAGCCTTCAATAACGGTGAGCGGTGTTTTGAGTTCGTGCGCAGCAATGGCGATGAAGTCCGATTTGCTCTTATCCAGTTGTTCCAGCTTGAGTTCGGCAGAGTGCAGCTTATTGCGAATTCCTGCCACCATGGATTCGGTTTCCAACGTTGCAACGCGGGTCATGACTTCATCGAGAATGGTGTTGAGCGCAATCAGCAGATCGACTGCTTCTTCGGGCACACAACGCAGCCGAATTTGCTCCTGAGTCGCCTGCCTCAGCTTCGCCACAATCGGCAGCATCACCGCCGGAGTATCGTCGGCGGGGACGCTGCGGGTTTCCACCCAGTCTACCAGTAGTGGATATAAGAGCGTCGGATCGTTGAAGTGGATGGCACGCATCAGGCTGTCGTAAAACGCCTCAATCGACTCGACCACCTGTGCCTTCAGGGTTTCGCTCGGCGCGAGTTTTTCAGTTGCCGCCTCGACCAATACGTCGATGTTCGAGGAAAGCCATTCGGCAAGGTCTGCCACGTCGTCGATCCTTGGTTAATGTGCGACAGCCTTCGCGAGATAAACGTCGTTCAATGAGGCAATCGAGGCTTGCATATCTCGAACTGCCCGTTCAACGTAAGCGGCGTAACGCTGTCGCTTATCACGTACAGGGGGTTCTAGCTCCGGCAGGATGCCAAAATTCGCCTTCATCGGTTGGAAGTGGTCTGGCTCGGCATGGGTGATGTAGTGGCATAACGCGCCGAGCATCGTGGTCTGCGGAATCACCCATGCAGGCTCGCCTTTGATAAGTCGCGCGAGATTGATCCCTGCCACCAGTCCAGTCGCGACGTTGCCCATGTAACCTTCAACGCCCGTGATCTGTCCGGCGAAGAAGAGATTATCGCGTCCCTTGAACTGCATCGTCGGTTCAAGCAGGGTAGGGGAGTTGATGAAGGTGTTGCGGTGCATTTGCCCCATGCGCATGAATTCCGCATTGGCAAGCCCCGGAATCAAGCGCAGCACCGCTTCTTGCTGCCCCCATTTGAGATTGGTCTGGAAACCAACCAGATTGTAAAGCGAACCGATCAGGTTGTCGCGCCGCAACTGCACGACGGCATAAGGGCGCTTTCCGGTGCGTGGGTCGCGCAGTCCTACCGGACGCATAGGTCCATAGGCAAGCGCATCACGCCCACGCGCGGCAAGCTGTTCAATGGGCAAACATGCCTCGAAGAAGCGCAGTTCTTCACGCTCGAAGTCTTTGAGTTGAATGGTTTCGGCATTGAGCAGCGCGTCAACGAAACGCTCGTATTCCTCTTTGGTCATCGGGCAGTTGATGTAATCGCCTTCGTCCTCGTCACCGCGATCATAGCGGTTGGCGCGGAAGGCAATCGTCATATCAATGCTGTCTGCTGTGACGATGGGCGCAATCGCATCATAGAAGTAGAGATATTGCTGCCCGGTGAGTGCCGCGATTTCCCGCGTCATCGATTCAGAAGTCAGTGGTCCCGTTGCAATGATGGTGGGACCTTCGGGAATTGTGGTGACTTCTTCACGCACGATTTTGATATTGGGGTGAGAGGACAGCGCCTCGGTTACGGATGCCGCGAATAGCTCGCGATCCACCGCCAGCGCCCCGCCAGCAGGCAGGGCAGCGCGTTCGGCGCAGTCAAGCAGCAGCGAACGCAGCATATTGAGTTCGGTTTTCAACAATCCGGAAGCGCGATCAGGCAGCTTGGAGCCAAAAGAATTGCTGCATACCAATTCGCCCAGTCTATCGGTGACGTGCGCCCCTGTCATTTTTTGAGGGCGCATTTCGTACAAGGTAACGTCAAATCCCCGTTCGGCGAGCTGCCACGCGGCTTCCGAGCCTGCGAGTCCTCCTCCGATAACGGTTACTGCATCAGTCATTCAACTTGATCCAAATCTGTAATGGACGACTGACTCTATTTTAGCGCAGGTTTATCTGGCTAGACAGTCCCGCTTAGCTCCTCGGCAAATCGGTAATACTGCTTGAGCTTGTCCAGATTTTCGGCGTTGGGCGGGGCAATTTCCAACGCCTGTTTATAGGTTTGCAGCGCCTGATCGTATTGCTTGAGGGCAAAGTAGGCGTTGCCCAAGATGTTGTAGACGCGGTAATCGCTGATGCTCTGCCCATCTTCGGCGGCTGCTTGCAACATGCGTTCAATCGTTTCGATGGCTTTCTCGTAGTCTTTAAGTTGATAGTGGCATCGGGAGATGCGGTAATACAGCGAGAGTTCCCACGGGTGATAAGGATTGAATTCCAACGCCGCTTGGTACGATGCAAGTGCTGCCGCCGCCTGCCCGCATTTCCATTGTGCATCGCCAAGCATCTCGTGTACTCGCGACCACGTAACGTCGATGCCAAGCGGTTTTTTGCTGTTCTGGATGAACTGCTTGAGATAATTGATCACGTCCTTTTCGCGCCCATCTAACTCGGCGGCGATTTCGGCTGCCGTCAGTAGCGCGTCGGTGTATCCGGGTTTTCCTTCTGCGCCTGCTGCGGCAGCAACTGCAATTGCGGTTTCCGCCGCTTCGTGGGCACGCTCGTATTCGTGCATTTCGCGCAAGACACGACTGCGCAGCGTATGTACCTGCGCCAACCACAGACGCGGCTCAGTTGCGGGATAAGTGTCTATTGCCTTGGTCAAAAATGAGAGCGCCCGCTTAGGAACGCGCTCTTCGTAAAAAGCGATAAAGCCGAGGCGTTCATAACAGTACGCCGTGAGTGCCGGAACGTGGCTTGGGTTGAGCAAGGTTTGCTGGAAACATGTGATGGCTTCAGGGACGCGGCTTTCAGTCAGGAGAACACGCCCTTTTTGATAGAGAATCCATCCCAGATTGTCATAGTTGGGGTAGTTGGCGAGGATTTGCTCGTATGCTTCCAACGCCTTTGCCGTATCGTGACGATCTGCGAAGCCAACGCTGGCGAGTTCAAAGCGGGCAAAATGCGCGTCACCGATGAGTTCGAGTGTTTCCGGTGCTTCCAGTGTTTCAGGATGAAGTGCCTGTGCTTTC
>DATGQJ010000445.1:0-3418 GCA_035304265.1 Oceanobacillus sp. | reverse complement strand
GATCTTTCACGTGCGCCTGGGCAAGGATGTGCGTATATCCGATGCGGTCACCTTTATGGCGGGTGACCGGGAACAGGTTGAGGAGGCTTACGCCGGGGATATCATCGGCTTGCACAACCACGGCACGATCCAGATTGGGGATACCTTCACCGCGGGCGAAGTCATGCGTTTTAGTGGTATTCCGAACTTCGCGCCAGAGTTGTTCCGGCGGATCCGGTTGCGAGACCCGCTTAAGGCGAAGCAGTTGCAGAAAGGTCTGATTCAGTTATCGGAGGAGGGCGCTGTACAGGTTTTCCGTCCGCTAAATAACAACGACCTGATTGTGGGAGCGGTCGGAACGCTCCAGTTCGATGTCGTCGTGCATCGCTTGAAAAGCGAATACAAAGTCGAGGCGATTTACGAGGCCGTTAACGTGTCGACGGCGCGCTGGGTGACCAGTTCCAGTGCCCAAAAGCTGGAAGAGTTCCGCCGCAAGGTGGGTGACAACCTGGCGCTTGATGGTGCGGATAATCTGACGTATATCGCGCCGACCATGGTAAATCTGCAATTGGCGATCGAACGTTATCCCGATATTCGCTTCCACAAAACGCGGGAGCATTCACAGGGCGGCGGCTAAAGGCGCAATCCGTCTGGAGCGCAGCCCTGGACAGGCACGGCTGGTAGCAGGAGGTGAAAGTATGCGCATGATTGATAGTCACTGCCATTTTGACTTTCCCGACTTTGATCAGGACCGCGCGCGGGTTTTGCAGCAGACCATCGCGGCGGGCGTTGAGGTCGTTGTGGTGCCGGGTGTGCGTGCGGCCACCTGGGATTCTCTTCTGCATTTGTGCGAGGAGGAGTCGCATCTGGTGGCTGCCTTGGGCTTGCACCCGTATTTCATTGACGAGCACCAATTGTCCCACGTCCGTTACCTGCAAGACTTGATCATGGCCAATGCGCAAAATGTCGTGGCTGTCGGAGAGATTGGCGTCGATGCACGAAAGCCGGAGTTGGAGCGCCAATGGGCGTTGTTCCGGGCGCAATTGGATATAGCGCAGGCGTTGAATAAGCCGGTGATCGTCCATTCGGTGAAAACCCATGATGAGGTGTACGCCGAGCTGAAACGCCGTGATCTGCCGAAGCGCGGCGTCATACATGCGTTCAGCGGCAGTGCTCAACAGGCACGGCACTTTGTCGAAATTGGCTATAAGCTGGGAATTGGTGGTGTCATCACCTATGAGCGCTCCCATAAAACGCGCGAAGCGGTTCGTCAGATGCCTGTTGATGCTTTGGTGCTGGAATCCGATGCGCCGGATATGCCCATGGCGAACCATCGAGGCGAGCGGAATTCGCCGCAATGGCTGCCGGATGTGCTTGCAGCCTTGGCGGAGCTGCGAGGGGAGTCGCCAGACTGGTTGGCTGAAAAATTGTGGCGAAACGCCTGCGAACTCTTTGAGCGGGATTTTTCGGGGATTTCACGGAAAAGCTGTAGCCATTCCCTGGAAGTTTTCCTATAATCTCGCGCCCGGATTTGCAAAATATATGACACGGTTTAAGCCCCGAGCCGGGTCATGACGGGACAGTTTTGTCTATTGATTCATCTTCCCTGGTCGGGTAGTATGTCCGGCTCTTTGTATTGGGAAGCCTTGATTGAGTGAAGGCGGGATTCGATGAAAACGATTAGTGCTAAGCCAGAAAGCGTAAAGCGCGACTGGTACGTGGTTGACGCAGCAGGCAAGACCCTGGGTCGTCTGTCCACTGAAATTGCCCGTCGCCTGAGGGGCAAGCATAAAACAGAATTTACTCCGCATGTGGACACCGGTGATTACATCGTGGTCGTGAATGCGGAGAAAGTCCGTGTGACCGGTACCAAGGCCAAGGACAAGAAGTATTATCGCCACAGCGGGTATCCCGGTGGTTTGAAGACCATGGCTTTTGAAAAAATGATTGACCATGCGCCTGAGCGTGTTATCGAGTTGGCGGTGACGGGTATGATGCCCAAGAACTCCCTGGGGCGCGCCATGCTGGGTAAGCTGAAGGTCTATGCTGGATCTTCGCATCCCCATGCGGCTCAGCAACCCATTCAACTGGATATCTAACGGAAGGTTTCTATGGCAGCTACGCAAAACTACGGCACCGGGCGCCGTAAGACCTCCACTGCGCGGGTCTTCATCAAGCCGGGAACAGGCCAGATTACAGTCAATGACAAGCCGCTGGACAGCTACTTTGGTCGTCCAACCGCGCGTATGATTGTGCGTCAGCCTCTTGAGTTGACTGATCTGAGCGGCAAGTTTGACGTTAAAGTTACCGTCGCAGGCGGTGGTAGCTTCGGTCAGGCCGGCGCAATCCGTCACGGTCTGACGCGCGCTCTGATGGAGTATGATGAAACCCTTCGTGGCACGCTGCGTCGTGCAGGCTTCGTAACGCGGGATGCGCGGGAAGTCGAGCGTAAGAAGGTCGGTCTGCGTAAAGCGCGTAAGCGTCCGCAGTACTCCAAGCGTTAAGACGATTTACAGTCTTGCGTCACAGAAAACGCCCGGGATTTCCGGGCGTTTTCGTTTCTGTCGGTCTGGTGCAAAGATCTGTTGATGTGGCACAAGGATCGGTATGGAAGCCAGGAAAGAGGAGCACCGAAAGGTGGCATCTTCTTGTGTCGGCAGGGCAATTTCATTAGTATGTGTGCCGCAATTCCTGGACCTGATTTGTCAATCGGTAGCGACCGGCTGGAATGAGTCGTGGCCGCTCGTTGCGTAGTGGGAGAAAACCTGTATGAATAATGGCGACGTGAATAAGAGCCGGCGTCGTTTTCTCGTGGGGGCAACGTCAGTTGTCGGCGGGGTCGGTGTCGTCGGTGCTGCAGTGCCATTTGTGGCGTCCTGGAATCCCAGTGCCAAAGCGAGATCCGCCGGTGCGCCCGTACGCGCAAACATTAGCAAGCTTGAGCCCGGTCAGCAGATGACGGTCGAATGGCGTGGTCAGCCAGTCTGGGTTATCCGCCGTACGCCTGAAATGATCGAACACATCAAGCAGATGGATGATCGGGTGCAGGATCCTCAATCCGAAGAGTTACAGCAGCCGGAATACGCCAAAAACGAACTGCGGGCAATCCGTCCCGAGTTTTTGATTGTGGTCGGAATTTGTACCCATTTGGGTTGTTCCCCCCAGTTTAGACCGGATGTCGCGCCAGCGGATCTGGGAGCTGACTGGCTCGGAGGTTTCTTCTGCCCTTGCCACGGCAGCAAGTTTGACCTTGCTGGCCGAGTCTTTAAGGGCGTGCCTGCTCCAACGAACCTGCGTATTCCGCCCCACAGTTATATTGATGACAACAATGTCATCATCGGTGTCGACGAGGAGGCTGCCTGATGAACCGGATCATTCAGTGGATCGATGAGCGCCTTCCGATCATCGACGCTTATGAAAACCATCTAAGCAAATACTA
>DATGQJ010000444.1:0-3720 GCA_035304265.1 Oceanobacillus sp. | reverse complement strand
AAATGGGGTTATCTTCCTCAGCGGACATACCTCTACCGCGATCAGCCGACGGTATCTGGTAGACAGAGTGGCGGAAATTCCCGGCGTGGTCGGGGTGAATGCCGACCAACTGTACGACGATCCCACCATTGTTCGGGAAGTCGGGCAGGTGCTGCCGCTGGGCGTGATCGCCAATTCGCGTTATGGCAACGTGGTGCTGTCCGGCAAGGAACCCCCAGATGCGGACGCGCTGGTGGAACGTATCGCGCAGATACCGGGCGTGCGGCGGGTCATTCCGGCGTTTATAAAGTAAGCGGACACGCGCGTGCGTGTCCCTTATTTATTCCAGCCTTTAGTTCGGCGCGAAGGTTCCGGTTTGCGTGACACCGATCTGTCCGATACGGAGAAAGCCGCCGATCTCATCGGCGACGAGCCGCATTTCCACCGCGTTCTGCGGACCTAAGAAGCGCTCGAAATCTTCCACGTTGTAGCCCTCGCGTGAGACCTCGAATAACTCCCACTCGCCGTTCTTCCAATCCCACAGCGAAATGGGCACGCGCCGCCCGCCGACGTTCAAATCACGCGCGATGATCCACAGTTCATTCACGGTATCCAGCACCGCGTCGGGCAGCGGGGTAAAACGGAAGGTTACTTCTTCGCCGGGCTGCATATTGAGTTCGATGGGCGCAACCGCGCCGATGCCGTTGTAGTCGCGCACCGCCCATGTGAAACGTTCGGCAGGGATGGTGACTTCGCGCGTGGGGGGCACAAATTCGGCTGCCAGTTCCACCAGATATACTGTCGAAGACTGCGAATTCCAGTTCGCGCCTTCCAATTCGACAGGGAGCGGCGCACTATCAATCCATCCGGCGAGATAGACCTTATCGCCGCGTCCGGTAGATTGGAACGAGTCATCAACCAGCGACGAGAGCAAAAGCTGCTGGCGGAAATTGGTCTGATCTTCAACCGAATCGCTGCGCACTCCCCGCCGGATGTAATTGATGTCATAGCGTTCCGAGCCGAGAATGTCGATCACGCTCTGCTCGGTGGCGTTGCTGGAAAACGAGGTGCGGAACTGGAGATAAGGGTTGGCAATGCTCGGAATGTAGGGGGATGGCGACGACACACCTTCTCCCGGCAGCGTGAGATCGAAGGTTTCGACATCACCGGGGGCAAGGGGACCGTTCAGGCGGAAGGTCTGCCCACGCGCGAGAATCACCGGATCGTTCAGCGGGGTATCGCCGTTGTTGCGCACCGACCCGCGCACGATCTGCTGTCCGGGGATGGTGTCATCATAGGCAAACGAAACCCGTCCGCTGAAAGGCGGCGCTTCGATCATCCCGCTGAGATGGAATCCGGCAATGAAGCTGGCATCGACGGTGAAATCGGCGGCGCGGAACTGCTCGCCTTGACGGATGTCTACGCTGGTCTGTACGTTACGGGCGACAAGGCTTCCGGGCTGCAAAGGACGGGGTATTGGACGCAGCGTCTCGTCCGATTCGACGGACAGGCTGTACTGCCCGCGCCGCGGTGAGAGCAGCCCGACCAAGCCATCGACACGAGCGCGTTCGACATCCGACCATGACTGCACTACCGCGAGGCGGTTGAGCGTCGCCTCGTTGCCGCGAAGGTTGAAGCCGAGCACGTAAGAAGCCACGCTGAAAACCAGAATGAACGCGGGAATGGTGATCCATGCCCATTCACGGCGATTGATACGGTTGAGGACGAAATAATTAATCGGTCCGATCAGAGCAATGTAGCCCAACAAGAAGGCACACAAAGGCAGAATGTCCGGCAGGGGATCGTAACCGGGCAGAATCTCGACGGCGTTCGCCGCCTGCTCCCAATCGCGGAAGCCGTGTGACCAGCCGGGGGTTGCGCCCGTCGAGGTCAACATGGTGAACCACAGGTCGGACAGATTGCCCCAGTTTCGCAACGGCTGCGTGTTCGGATCGGCGGTCAGATAATCCACCGTGCCAGCGCCGAGCCGCCGACGAACCAGCAGCGGCGTGCCGTCGTCGGTGGCAAGCAGCGTTCGCGCCCCTTCGACCAGTGTTCCGGTGCTGATGACGGTCTGCGCTCGCAGCGAACGCGCTTCGGAGTCGCTCACGCCGAGCCAATCTGCAAGCGGCGTGAGATCGTCGAGCGTGGTGGTGCCTTCGGGCACGAGGGGCAAAAGATCGGTTAATCCCGCCGCCGTCCCCTGCCAGTTTGCTCCGCCGGTCACAACCAGATGCCCGCCCGCAGTGATCCAATCCGTCAATGCCTGTCGCTGTGCGGTGCTGATCGCGCCGCTGTCTACGTCGGTGAACAGTATCATATCGACGGAATCCAGCGCCGGAGCACGTTCCGGTAAATCGCTGACCGCCCAGTTCGCCTGATAAGCGTCGTAGTTGCCCAGTTTCGCGCCTGTCAGATCAACCGATCCGGCGGTGGATTGGGTGAGCACTACGTACAGGCGATCCTGCGGCTGAATCGAACGGATACTTGCAGGCTGTGCTGCGACAACTATCCCTTCGTCGTTGATTAGTTCCACTCGAATTTGAGTGGCGAATGAGCGTGCCGTGATGTACAGGAAAACCAACTGTCGCGCACCGCTAGGCAAATTTATCGGGGTGCTGAAGGCATTGGTGATGGCATCGGTGGTTTCGGGGCGCACCACCAGTCGCCCGGTGATGTCATCGCCGTCGTTGCTGGCGCGGATGATCACGGGCATCCATTCAAATTCACGGAAACGTCCGTCGAAGCCTGCTTCAACCGCCAGTGTGACCGTACCGGGAAGGGTTTGCGCCGTGACGCCACCGACAACAAGCAGCAAGAGCAGAAGGGATATAAGTGCCGATTTCAACATAAATCTTCCGTCCGATTCGTTTGATCAAATAGTAGCGTGATTCTGCCCAGATTGTCATTAAAGGGTGGGGAGAGCGTGATTGCTCCGTCCCTCATTCAGTATACAATGTTGTTCACAAATTCGCTCATTTGTTCTATAATAGAGCGATAACTTTGGAGCAGCAAAAGGGGTTTCCCGTGGAAGCGATGCGGCGTGTAGAACACATTCATTCGAAAAGTATCCTGACCAAGCCAAGTGGATTCGTGGATTTCTTCGATTATACGTTGAACCCCTACTCCGGCTGCGCCTTCGGCTGCACCTACTGTTACGCGGCATTCTTCGCCCGTTCAAAGGAATTACAGGAGTCATGGGGCAAGTGGGTTCAGGTGAAGGATACGGCGCTGGAACTGCTGCACCAACAGCGTAAAAAGCCGCTGATCGACAAATCGATTTACATGAGCAGCGTTACCGATCCGTATCAACCTGTCGAGCAGCAGTTGCGGCTGACGCGGGCAATCCTCGAAGAACTGCTGCGCTACCATCAGGTGCGGCTGGTGGTGCAAACCCGCGCCCCGCTGATCACGCGCGATCTGGATTTGCTGCGCGAGTTCGAGCACGTACAGGTGAACATGACCATTACCACCGACGACGAAACCGTGCGGCGGACTTTTGAGCCGACCTGCCCACCCAACGCGAAGCGCATCGAGGCGATTCGTCAGGTGCAGGAAGCGGGAATCCGTGCGTCGATTACGATGACGCCACTGCTTCCGGTGCGCGATCCGATCACCTTCGCGGATACCTTGCTGGCGACGGGCGTACAGAAGTTCGTGATTCAATCATTCCACACCACGACTGCGCGTTTCGTGGCGGGGACGGGTGCGGCGGCGCGTTCGCTGGCGGCACAAATGGGG
>DATGQJ010000443.1:0-3892 GCA_035304265.1 Oceanobacillus sp. | reverse complement strand
GCAGAGCTTCATGTAGGCAACACGCCAACCGATCAAGCTAGAAAACAGTAGGGGTAAACCGAGTGTGTTTACCCCTACTCATTCCTACTAGACCTGTTCGATCAGGCGTGGGCGTAATACTTGACCTGCATCTTCGGGTCGAGTCCGGGTGAGAGATCAAAAATCTTGCTCACGCGCGTGCAACTGGAATTCACCGCCCCCGCCTGCGCAATGTACGGATCGCGTCCACCTTCCACCAATGCCTCGGTTTCCGGCACAGGACGCACCAACGCTACGTGTCCCGCACCGCTACGCCGCTGTGTAACCACCACAACCTGCCCTTGATTGGCAAGCGCCTGCGCCTCTTCCGGCGAACCGACCAAGCGCCAGCCCGTCGAAGCGGGATTAGCCGCGGCATTCTCCAGCCAGTTGCACATGATGTTAGCAGCACGATTCGGCTGAAGCGGGATTTCCGCGTGTAAGATGCGGGTGGCATCGGCGACGAACACCGTACACATCGTCACCGTGCCGTCATGGTTGGTATCCGCACGCCAGTTGCGCCCTTCGGTGTTGTGCAACGCCGGATCGTAGCGCGGGTTGTTCTCCACATCCAGAAAGGCGATCACCCGCTCGATGTTCTCACCCTGCAACTCACCGGGTTTATTACGAACGATACTGTCGTTGTAGGGCGCTTGCTCGTCGAGAATATCGCCATCTTTGCTCGACCACGCCCACGCTTTGCGCCAGTGAACCCGTCCGCCCTTGCTGGTTGGATGCGTCGGTGGGATACCCGCGACGTGGTTTGCCTTTGCAATCGCAACCTTCAAGTTTTCCCGCGCTTCGCTCAACAAGTCCAACAAATGCGGGCGCTCGACGGTATCGTCGGTATCTTCAAGCAGGTCTTCCAGCGCCTCGACCTTTGCCTTCAAATCGGCAATGCTCAACTCACGGATACGTCCGTGCAATACCACTACGTTTTCGGCAAACATCCTGCTCTCCTACTCTGTACGCGGGAAGCGATAGCCCAGCACATGTTCAAGCGGATAGGTATCGACGCTCACTCGGTTGCTCTGATTTCCACCCAGAACATGCACCCGGTCGCCTTCGGTTTTCATCCAGAAGCCGACGTGTCCGGCTCTGCCGTTGTCTACGCCGTCGATCAGCCGACGAAAAACGACGATGCAGCCGAAAACCGGTTCAGACAGCGGCTTACCCTGATTCCAGAACAGCCACGAACGCGCTGCCGCGCTGTCCGTCCCCTGCAATCCGGCTTGCTCGATGCACCAGTTGACGAAGGCAGAACACCATGGAATCTCGTCGCCGGAATGCGCAATCGCTTCGTCGGGAAAGGTGGTCGTCTGCAAATACTCGATGATACGTGGGTTGTGTTCGTCCCCGTTGATGCCCGTGACGCCGAGTTCGCCCTCGGCAATCGTCACCCAGACAGGCTTTTCGCCGCGCACAGGCTCCACACCCACCGGAGCGAGATGCCGCTTGGATGCCCATCCTTCAAAGGTTGTGCCGTTACGGGCGAAGCGCACAAGCCACCAGCGCTGATCGTCCGATTCCCGAATTCCATCGACGATCAGACTCTGGCGCATGGTCGTGATGATGTTGTCTTCCGCCACTCTGGGATCGCTGCGGAGATTCAACCCGATGGAAGTAACACGCAGTTTGGTCATGACAAAATGCCCTCACACGTCCATTCGCTGAGACTGCAATGCATCGTCTCAGTTCATTGATGTCGCGCGAGGATAAATCGTCACAAAATCGCGTTTATTGAACGATCTCCTCGACCAGCACCTTCCCCGCGAAACCCTTGGGAAGCTCGTCCGAAATAGGCAGTTCTTCGCGGTAAAGTTCGAGGTCAATTTCCACAAAAAATTCCTTTTTATTGAAACAACATTTTTTATTTTCTTTGATTATACGCACTCCCGCGCCCTCGAAATCAATTTCAATCTGTATTGCATTTCTTCAAACATCGAGTACAGTTATCTATTCAGCGCAACATTTCCTGCAGCGCACAGTTGAATACGGGGTTTGGTCGAACAAAAGGAGACCACTTTATGCCAGACTTCTACCGCCTCGATGTCGATCAATCTCTGGCAGAACTTCAGACCCGCTACGAGGGTTTGACCGACGCCGAAGTCGCGGCACGTCAGCAGCAGCATGGCAAGAACAAGCTCCCCACCGAACACGGAGCAAACCTGCTGAAGTTGATTGTCAGCCAGTTTACCGACATCATGGTCATTGTTCTGATCGTCGCCGCCATTATTTCCCTCTTTTTAGGCGACGTGAAAGATGTCGTTGTCATCCTCGTGATCGTTGTCCTGAACGCGGCGCTCGGCACCTATCAGGAATATCGCGCTGAGCAGGCGCTTGCCGCCTTGAGCGCCATGCAAGTCCCGCTAGTGCGCGTGCGGCGTAATGGCGAAGTGCATCAGGTGAGCGCCGAAGACCTTGTCCCCGGTGACATTGTGCTGCTAAGCGAAGGAGATCGTGTCCCCGCCGACGGGCGTATCATCAACAGCGTCAACCTGCAAGTTGAAGAAGCTGCCCTCACAGGCGAGTCACAAGCAGTTTACAAAGACATTCGCCGCATCGACGACCCTGATGTAGCGCTTGGTGATCGCAAAAACATGGCATTCATGGGAACGGCGGTCACGTATGGGCGTGGAGAGATCGCCGTCAGCGCTATCGGGCTGGAAACCCAACTCGGCAAAATCGCCAAAATGCTGATGGACGTTGAAGAAGGCACGACCCCGCTTCAACGCCGCCTTAATGCTTTGAGTTTCGCGCTGGTACGCGGCGCAATCCTCGTCGTGGTCATCGTGTTCATTACCGGATTGCTGCGCGGCTTCACCCTGCCAGAAATGCTGATTACCGCCATCAGCCTTGCCGTCGCCGCCGTCCCCGAAGGTCTGCCTGCCATCATCACCATCAGTCTTTCGCTCGGCGCGGCGCGTATGGTGCGGCGTCATGCCTTGATTCGCCGCTTGCCCGCCGTTGAAACGCTTGGTTCAGTAACGACCATTTGCTCAGATAAAACCGGCACGCTGACAAAAAATGAGATGACCGCAACACTCCTTGCCCTGCCGGGTCACGACGACGTAACCGTGACCGGAATCGGTTACGAGGCGGAAGGAGAATTCCGCTCTGAAGGCAAACCGCTCGACCCCAAGACCGATATGGCAGTCGCTCGCTTCCTCAAGGCAATGGCGCTCGACACCGATGCCTATCTCGAAAAAGAGAACGGGCATACCAAAGTTGTAGGCGACACTACCGAAGGGGCGCTGCTGGTCGCGGCGCAAAAAGTAGGTTGGACACGCGAGTTTCTGGAAAAAGACCTGAAGCGCGTTGCCGAACTGCCCTTCAGCAGTGAGCGCAAGGCGATGACCACCATTCACGACGTGGAATCGGACGAAAATCGCCAGTTGTTCGGCAACCATGAATTCGTCGCCATCACCAAAGGCGCACCGGATCGCCTGCTGCAATGGGCGACCCACGAATATATGCCCGACGGACTTGTCCCCTTATCCGATGAGCGACGCCAAACATGGCAAGAGCAAATCGACAAAATGGCGTCGAAAGGGCTGCGCGTACTCGGCGTTGCCTTCCGTTCTCTAGACAAAGTGCCGGAAGAAATCACGCCGGAAATCGAGCGCGATCTAACCCTGATCGGTCTGGTTGGCATTCTCGACCCCGCCCGTCCTGAAGCACGCGATGCGGTTCGTGTGGCGCGAGAAGCAGGTATCCGCTCGATTATGATTACGGGTGACCACGCACTCACCGCCGAAGCGATTGCCACCGATCTCGGCATCATCCAAGAAGGCGAAAAAGCGGTTACCGGCAACGAAATCGAGAAAATGTCCGATCAAGAGTTGGCAGAGGCAGTTAAAAGAACCTCAGCCTT
>DATGQJ010000442.1:0-4445 GCA_035304265.1 Oceanobacillus sp. | reverse complement strand
AACACCGTGATCATAATCGCCAAACCGGGGAAGAAGACCAGATGCGGCGCGGTGAACACGTAGTTGCGCCCTTCGCTCAAAATCGCGCCCCATTCCGGTTCGGGGGGCTGCGCACCCAAGCCGAGGAATGACAATGCGGCGGCTTCCAGCACGGCGCTGCCAATGCCCAGTGTTCCCTGCACAATCAGCGGCGTGATAGCGTTCGGCAAAATGTGGATGAAGAGAATGCGGATGGGGTTGCCGCCTAATGCCCGCTCGGCGGTGACGTATTCCATCTCTTTGACAGAGAGTACGCTTGCCCGTGCCAACCGTGCATATACCGGAATGGAGACAATGGCAATTGCCAGCAGCGCATTTTGCAAACCGGGTCCGAGGACGGTCACAATGGCAATCGCCAGCAGTAGCGAGGGAAATGCCAGCAGCACATCCATCAACCGCATGATGATGTTGTCTGCCCAACCGCCTGCATAACCCGCGACCATGCCTAACAACCCGCCAAAGATAATCGAGAAAAACACGCTGGTGAATCCGACAAGGAGCGACATTCGTGACCCGAAGATGATCCGGCTGAACATATCACGGGCATTCAAGTCCAAGCCCATCAGGTGCTGTGGTTCTTCCGTAGAGCAGCCCAGCAGGTATACGCAAGGCGGACGCGCGGGCAACCGTCCGGTGTGTCCCGGCTGCCCG
This sequence comes from Oceanobacillus sp., assembly GCA_035304265.1. GTDB lineage: Bacteria > Chloroflexota > Anaerolineae > Aggregatilineales > Phototrophicaceae > Flexifilum. Next base: position 3,755 of record DATGQJ010000442.1, on the reverse strand, counting down.
ATCATGGAAAGGATTGGATCGTAAGGCGCGATTTCGGAAGCGAACACTGCAATCAGGATCAACGTGAAGATGATGATCATCCCGATGATCGCCGAGCGATTGCGAAAGAGATTCTTTAGCGCCTCAAACCACAGGCTGGTCGAGAAGGCTTGCTGTTCCGCCTCTGGCTTGCTGATTTTGGTGGTAACGTCAACGCTTGCCATGACAACCCTCAACTAACCCAGACGGATTCGCGGATCGAGATACCCGTACAGGAGGTCTACCACAAGATTGATAATCACGAATGCAACAGCGATCAACAAGGTGAAGCCCTGTACCAGAGTGTAATCGCGTGTGGTGATACTATCCACCAGCGTGCGTCCAACACCAGTCAATCCGAAGATAGTTTCGGTGAGCACCGCGCCGCTGACGAGCAGACCGAAATTCAAGCCGATGACCGTGACGACAGGGAGAAGCGCGTTGCGAACCGCGTGGCGCATCACGACGACGAATTCACGCAGCCCTTTGGCGCGGGCGGTGCGAACGTAATCCTGTCCCAGCACTTCGAGTACGCTGGAGCGGGTCATGCGGGCGATAATCGCCAGCGGGATCGTGCCTACTGCCACAGCAGGCAAAATCAGATGGCGCAGGGCGTTCAGAAACAACTCGCCATTCAGGGTGAGAATGGAGTTGAGAATGTTCAGACGGGAGAAAAAGACCATCAAACCAGTTGCAGAGGCTTCGCTTTCTGCCAGTCCCCATTGGACGTAAAACGGCGTCGCGCTGAACCCGGCGGGCAAACGTCCCGATGGCGGCAGCGCGAACGGCGTATCCTTCAGAATGACCGCAAAGATATATGCCAGCATCAAGCCAAGCCAGAACACAGGCATGGAGACGCCGATGTTCGCGCCGATCATCGTGCCTACGTCGATGGCGGAATTGTGGCGATAAGCGGAAATGATTCCAAGCGGGATGCCTACAAAAGTGGCGAAAGTCATAGCGGCAAGACCTAGCTCGATGGTGACAGGCAGTCGCTCTGCCATCAGGTCACCGACAGGTCGTCCATAACGCAATGAATTGCCAAAATCGCCTTGCAGCATCCGCTGTGCGTAAATGCCAAACTGCACCAACGGAGGCTGATCCAAACCATTGCGGCGGAAAAAGTCATCGCAGATAGCATCGGTGGCACGTTCGCCAAGCACCGCCCGGCACGGATCGCCGGGAATGGCACGCGCCAGCAAAAAGGTCACGATCAAGATGCCTATTAGAACGGGAATTGCCGTCACCAGACGGCGCAAGATGAATGATGCCATAGGGTTTCTTCAATTATACATAGGGGCACGTTGCAGCGTGCCCCTATGTATTTTACACCATTATGAACGGACGTTATTCTTCGGGCGCATTCAGGAATTCGACGAAGAACGCCTGGAAGTAGGTGAAGCTGCCATCACGTCCAACGTGCAGCGGATTCGCCGCATCCCACTGAACCCCATAGGACAGCACCACGTCATTCGCGTCGAAGGTCGAACCATCGTGGAAGGTAACACCATCACGCAGGTCGAACGTCCACGTCATCAGGTCTTCACTGGCTTCATAGCTTTCCGCCAGCGCAGGAACAACCGCGGTTCCGGCGACTTCGTAAGCCAGCAGCGCCTCGTTGATCTGCTCGCAAACGCGCAGCGCCTCGCCGTCCGACTCGTCAGCGCAGTAGATACCCGCCGGTTCGCCGTTCTGCATCCACACCAAAACGTCGTCGTCAGGATCGGACATGACGGCGAACTGCTCGTTGCTCAGCGGGCTGGAATGCGCACCTTCGATGCTTGCCTTGAATGCTGTACCGGAACCACCGTGCGCGATGGGCACCATCGGCGCGAGGTCACGGAGGTACGTATTCGCCTCAACGTAGTAGGGATAGCGTTCCTCTGGGTCGGCAAGCGCAGCACCGGCAGCGAGCGCCTCGGTAATTTCGGGGAACTTGTCACCGAATTGAGCGCTTGCGCCTGCGCCAAAGTGATAGTCGAGGAAGTTGGTCGCATCCGGGTAGTCAGCGCCCCAGCCGAGCAAGTGCAGTGAGAGATTGCCCGCGTCGGCGTTGTCAATGAATGTACCCGATTCTTGCAGGTCAATCGTGACGTTGATGCCGATTTCGGCAAGCTGCGCCTGAAGGTCGGTAGCCACGACGCCCGGCTGCGGCAGATAACCGCGCACCACGTCACGGTAGCTCAGGGTCGTCTCAATCGGCAGTTCCACGCCCGCTTCTTCGAGCAGTTCACGAGCACGATCCGGGTCATAGGGGAACGGCTCAACTTCTTCGGTGTAGCCGAAGATCGACGGCGGCATGAACTGGGTGGCGACAATCGAGCCTTCGGGATAGAAGTTATCGACGATACGCTGCTTGTCGATAGCGTGAGCAATCGCCTGCCGCACCAGCACGTTATCGAACGGCGGAACGGTATTGTTGATGCCCAGATAGAAGACGTTAGCACCGGGACGCTCATACAGCGCCAGATTGGGGTCGTTACGGATAACCTCGAAATCGCCCGTGCCGGGATTGTCGATGCCATCCACCGTCCCTGCCTGCAATTCGACCAACCGCTGCGCGGCTTCGGAATTCCAGCGGAAGATCAGGGTTGGTTCTTGAGCAAGCTCGCCCCAGTAATTTTCATTACGGGTCATGACGATTTCGCTGCCGAGTTCCCAGTTCTCTAGCATGTAGGGACCCGTTCCAATCGGGTTACGGAACAGCGCTTCACCGCCGCCACCAGTGGCGATCAGGTGTTCGGCTGAATGAATACCCAACGCGGAGAAGGCGACCTTCGACGGAAACGCCGGGTCAGGAACGCACAATTGAAACTGCACGGTACCGGGATCGAGTGCAGTGATAGACAAAATTGAACCGCCGTAATCGCAGCTTTCCGCTGCATAGGTGATCAACCCATCTTCGGAGACGGTCATATTTGGCGACAACGGCTCTATCGCATCCTGCGCAAAGGTCGGCAGACCAAGCACAAGAAGCACGAGCATGAGCGCCAGAACGCGGACTGTGATTCTCATAAACTGGCTCCTTCTCAAATTGGCACTAACTCACACCGATGAACAAACAAGGGCATTCCTTTGACTGTATAGCCATTACGTTATCAAATGGTTCAATTCAGGATGCCCAGTATTCTAGCGAAACGATTGTAATAGACGGGCGCGGGGGGTGCAACAGTTTGGGAAAACAACTTCAGCGGAAGTCAGTTGTCCAAAATCTCCAAAAAATCCGAAAGATCATCGATGAGATGGTCGGGATTGCAGGCGATGAGATCGGCGCGTTCGCAAAAACCCGTGCCTACGGCAACCGCCATCGCGCCAAGTGCGCGGGCGCAAGCCACATCTGCCGGAGTATCCCCTATCACAATGACCTGTTCAGGTTGGATCGTGCAGCGGTAGTATTCGACGGCTCTTGCTAGCGCCAGCGGTGGCAGGTGATTTCTATCGGCGGCTTCATGCCCGTATGCGCCAACCGGAAACCACGCGGGATCGTAGCCAGCGGCACGCAGCTTCACGGCGGCTGCCCTGCCGACGTTGCCTGTAACCAGACCGAGCATGACATCATCACGATGACGCAGCGACTCGATTAATGTGACTGCACCGGGGCAAACCTTCACGTCGTAGTTGCCGATGATGCGTTCAAGGTTGCGGGAGATCGACTCGTGAAATGCGGGCATGGTGCGCTCGATGTCGCTTGCGGAGTAGCCATGGACAGGCAACAGGTCGAGCAGGGTTTGCCAGTC
>DATGQJ010000441.1:0-3986 GCA_035304265.1 Oceanobacillus sp. | reverse complement strand
CATGAGCCAAAACACACTGTGCGCGAGTATAACACGCGCTTCAATGCAAACTACTATAGTCTGTTACGTGTGCAAGCGTTCTTTGTACAATGTATCACAATCCATAGGGAAAGTCAAAAAGATTTGGGCAGTTTGAAGGGGTGCAATATGACGCCAATCGCTCCCTCAAACAGCAACTGTTGACACGCTAACCTTGTTCCTTATAATATTCGCCCATAGGTCTTTTTGTTCCGGAGTTCTTTCTCGTTGCCCGATTGTACGTTCATCACATAGTTTCGCACTTCGTCCTGTGATGAAGCGGGCTGCATAGCCCGCGCCGCTGCATTGGCGGCGTTTCGTACAAGGGGGTATTCAACTGTGTTTCAACTGAACAATCTGCGCCGTCTGGATGCGCTGCTCGTCTACCTTGTGCTGGAAGGCGGATCGGCGCTGTTTTTCCATCTTACGCTCACCATCTACGTCGTCTACTGGACGACAGCGGCGGGTCTAGACCCTTTCCAGATCATGCTGGTCGCCGCCGCGTTTGAGGGCACGATTTTCCTGTTCGAAATCCCGACAGGCGTTGTCGCAGACAGCTACAGCCGCCGACTGTCGATCATCATCGGGGTATTGCTTGCGGGTATCGGGTTACTGGTTCAGGGGCTGGTTCCCACGTTTGTCGCGATTCTGGCTGCCGAAGTGGTCTCCGGTATCGGCGCGACTTTCCTGAGCGGCGCGACTCAAGCGTGGGTCGCCGACGAACTGGGTGAAGAACATGCGGGCGCGGCATTCGTGCGTGGTGCGCAGGCACGAACGCTTGGCGGCATGATCGGCACGGTATTGAGCGTCATGCTCGCCAGTGAAAACCTCAGTCTGCCGGTCATCATGTCCGGCGTGTTGATGCTGTGCCTTGCCGCATTCCTCGCTCTGTTCATGCCCGAACGCGGCTTCCGCCCTACCCCGCACGCCAAACGGAGTACGTGGCGGACGCTGGCGGCAACATTTCGCAGCGGGGTGGCGCTGGTACGAATGCGCAGACTGCTGCTCATCCTGCTTGCCATCGAGGTCGTGTTCGCCATCCATACCGAAGGCTTCGACCAACTGTGGCAGGCGCACTTTCTGGAGAACTTCACGCTGCCGTCGCTGGGTGCAATCGATCCGGTGGTGTGGTTCGGCATATTCAGTCTGGGTGCAAACGGATTGAGTATCGCGCTCAATGAGATCGTCCGGCGGCGTGTCCGGCTCGACGCGCATGAATCCACGACGCGGGCGCTGATGAGCGTGTACGCATTGATGTCGCTTGGCATCTTTGCCTTCAGCCTCGCGGGGCAGTTCGCGCTGGCAATCGCGGCGTACTGGCTGGTGGCGGCGCTGCGCGGTGTGCAGCGTCCCATGAGCGAAGCATGGCTCAACCAACACATCACGCCAGAGCGCCGCGCAACCATGTTTTCGATGGCGGGGCAACTCGGCTCCATCGGTGAGACATTGAGCGGTCCACCAGTGGGCGCACTTGGGACGCAGGTTTCGCTGCGAGCAGCGCTGGCAGCGGGGGGCACGATCCTTATGCTAACACTGCCGCTATTCCGCGTCGCACTCAAAGTGGAAGATGAAAAGCAGCAACATCATCAGGAAGCGCTGAAGTTCGAGGGCTGAGATTTCCCATGTGGTGGGGCGGATTACCCGTTCGCCCCACCCGTAAGCCATTCTGCACCTCTAAACCGCAGTCTTGCCAGTGACGTAATTCCTACAGCATAATACGATCATGACGACACAACGCATCACCGGTGAACGTATCACGTGGGTGAATATCACCGATCCCACCATTCATGACGTAGGATGGCTCAAAAGGAACTATTCATTTTTCCATCCGCTGAATCTGGAAGACGTGATCAGCCACATCGAGCGCCCGAAAGTGGACGATGAGGGCGATTACCTGTTCGTCGTCATGCATTTTCCGCTGTGGGACCCGGTGACGCGGTTATCGCGTGCAAGTGAAGTGAATTTCTTCGTCGGGCGTAATTTCATCGTGACCATTCACGATGGCGTGCTCAAGCCGCTGAACCAGCTTTTTACCGCCGCCAATACCCGACCGGAGGAACGCCAGAACTTGCTCGGCAAAAGCGCCGGACACGCTTTTTACGTGATCATCGACAGACTCGTGGATTACATTTTCCCGATTCTGTACAAGCTCGAAAGCAACATCCGCTCGCTAGAGGAACGGATTTTCGACGAGTCGGCAAGCGCGGAGATCATTCGTGACATCGCCATCGTGCGGCGTGATGCCATCGCCCTGCGCCGCATCATCCGTCAACAGGTTCCCATTCTGGAGGCGCTCGAAAGGACGCGAACTCCAGTCATTCACGAAGAGTTAGAGGAGTTTTTCAGCGACTTACTCGACCACATTCAACGTGCAAGAGACATCATTGACGAGGACGCCGAAATCGTCACAGGTATTTCCGATACGGCGGATACGCTGTTCAGTCACCGATTGAACAACATCATCCGTATCCTGACGGTCTTTTCGGTGATCATGCTTCCGCTGACGTTCATTTCCAGCGTTTTCGGTATGAACGTCAAATTCCCGTTCGACGCGGAGCATCCCGATACGTTTCTGGTGATCAGCGGCGTGATGCTGGTGATCACACTGGTGATGCTCTTCTATTTTCGCAGACGCAGATGGCTATGAACAATTCGCCGCTTCCGCCCGCCCGCTACATCCGAACCAACAAGCAGCTTCTGCGGCTGGCATCCGAACTTGCCAGTGAACCCATGCTTGCCATCGACACTGAATCCAACAGTCTGTACGCTTACCGCGAGCGTGTTTGCCTGATTCAGCTTTCGACACGGCAGGCGGATTACATCATTGACCCGCTGGAAATCATGGACCTCAGCCCGCTTGCGCCGCTGCTCGCCGACGAGAAGATCGAGAAGGTGTTTCACGCGGCGGAATACGACCTGATGACGATGAAGCGCGATTTTGGCTTCACCTTCCGCAACCTGTTCGATACCATGATCGCCGCGCGTACCTGCGGCTACAAGAACATCGGGTTGGGGACGTTGCTGGCGGAGATCGTCGGAGTGAAGATTGACAAACGCCACCAGCGTGACAACTGGGGGAAACGCCCACTGCCGCACGAAAGCCTTGTTTACGCGCAAATGGACACGCATTATCTGCCACACCTGCGCGACTTCTTCCACGCACGGCTCACGGAGCTAAACCGATGGGAAGAAACCCGTGAGGCTTTTGCCGATCTCGCCGAAATTCCGGCGGCGGTCAACGGTTTCGACGCGGAAGGTTACTGGCGTATCGCCATTCCTAACCACCTGACCCAGCGGCAGAGCGCGATTTTGCGTGAGGTCTATTTGCTGCGCGAAAACATTGCACACGAGCGCGACACACCGACCTTTAAAGTATTCAGCGACAAAATGCTGCTGAATATCGCCACATCGACGCCGCGCACGTTGGATGACTTGGCGGCGATTGGCATTCCAGCAATTCAGATACGACGATTCGGCAAGGCGCTGCTGAACGCGGTGCAGCGTGGTTTGGAGAGTAAGCCACCGCGCCCACCGGAGCCGGAACCCGCCGCCGATCCGGTGGTGGTGGAACGGTACACAGCGCTTCGTGAATGGCGCAAGGAACGGGCGGCGCGGCGCGGCGTGGAATCAGACGTGATCGTCTCGAAAGATGCGTTGTGGGCGCTGGCGGAAAAAGCACCTGCGAACATCGAGGAAATGCGTGACGTGCGCGGTTTGGGTCCATGGCGCTTGAAGCAGTATGGCAGCGAAATTCTGGACGTGATCAAGCGGCATAAGTGAAGCAAGGACACCCTCATGAAAATCACCTTTTACGGCGCGGCGCGGACGGTCACCGGATCGCAGCATTTGATCGAGGTCAACGGCAAGCGGATTTTGCTCGACTGCGGGTTGTATCAGGGCAGGCGTGCGGAGGCTTACGAGCGCAACAAACAACTGCCATTCGATCCGAAAACCATCGACGTGATGGT
>DATGQJ010000440.1:0-7272 GCA_035304265.1 Oceanobacillus sp. | reverse complement strand
TGTATTCCGCGCACACCGTCGGGTCAAATTCAAGCGGTTGTGCGCTCACCATCTGGAAGGATGCGGCGATCAACCCAAGCAAAATGACCCACAAAACACGCGCTCGATGCATTGCTCTCTCCCACAACTCTTGCTGATTTGGGTTGCATCATACTCTGGTCTCTTCCCAGATTGCAAGAGTCGGTAGGGGAAACGGTGCCCAATCGTCAGGAATCGCCCAGCGTATTGACAGCGATCACCAAACTCTGATAACGTTTGCTCAGGTAAGGCAAAACAGGAAAATCAACCATGCCATCCGTCAAGGCGAAGATGGATGTATTATCGTTAGAAGATGCCCGCTTGATTGCCCGCTTCTTTCAGGCGCTGGCAGACCCCACCCGCGTTCGTGTGGTCAGGGCGCTGGCGAGTGGGGAATGGTGCGTCTCCGATCTGGTGCAGGCGCTTGGCATGGATCAGCCTGCGATTTCCCATCAATTGAAGTATCTGCGCGAACAAGGGCTAGTGCGCTGGACGAAGCATGGTCGTCACGTCTACTACACCCTGAGCGATGAGCACCTGCGCGAAATTCTCCTCAGCAGCATCGCCCATCTGGAATGCCACGTGAAGCAAGGATAAGCGATAGAAGTCGATACTGTTTACTTGCAGCGTTTTTCGACCTCTGTAAGCCACTCATCAAAATGCTTGCACTCGGCTCTAATGGTGTCTAGCCCAATCCCAAGCGCAATGATTGAACCATATACAACCTTCTCGTAACCGGGCAATAATTTGAGTATTCGCTTCGAGGGTGGGGAAATGTCGTCTATTTCTTCAGGCGATTCGACATAGTTTCTTATCTTTTCAAACTCAGCAAGCACATCGTCTTTCGCATCAGGGAATTCTTTTACGATGTGTTCCGGTGCCGAAAAAAGCATTGCTTCAAATTCATGCAGCGATAAGTAAGGAAGGAACTTTCTGTGGTCGATCTTTTCGCTAAAAGCCTGCTCTAAGTGACGAACTCGGTCATAACAAGAGCCTTTTGGCATGGTGTCCCAACCGGGAAAATCCTTACCCGCCAGACCATAATAATCGATCATAGTGGTCACCAACGCCGCGCTGCTGTCATATAATAGCCGTTGAATGTCCTTTTCTATCCTGCTAAACGAAGTGATTCCGCCTTTGTTCGCTCCTTTACTCAGTCGGGCAGGTCGCGTTGTCGCTAAAATTGGCGTGAAGTAAATCCCCTTACTTAAGAAATGCGGGTTGAGAACCTCATTGACGAAAGTCTCCTCGGTCTGACCTTCGACAAGGATATTCACTTTGATCATCGCTGTGGTTCCCAGGGTTGCGGTCTACCACCCAACAAGTTTTTCTCCCAAAGATCGCCAAGTCCATATTCGTCAAGCCATACTTCCAGCGACTCCGTGTCCAAACGCCTGAATATAGACTGTCCATCTTCTCGGTCAACGACAATAATATCCTGAGGCTCAAACTGGTTCACGAGCGGAACCGACTGAGTAGAGACAATCACCTGTGTTTCTGAAGCGGCGCTCTTGAGCAGCCCTGCAAGCAAGCTGATTGCATAGGGATGCAAGCCTAGCTCTGGTTCGTCAATAAGGATGACAGATGGCAGTTCCGGTTGTAAAAGTAGGGTGGCAAGACAAATGAAGCGTAAAGTGCCGTCTGAAAGGGTGTTGGCATTGAAGTAGGCATCAGACCCTTTCTCTCGCCATTCTAAGCGAATTTTCTCCGGGTTTAGTGGAGAAGGACGAAGCACAAAATCGTCAAAAAATGGGGCAGCAAGCTGCACCGTCTTGACGATGCGTTCGTAATACGGTCTTTCGGTTTCCCGCAAAAGGTACAGGAAAGCAGCCAGATTGGATGCATCTGGACGCAATCTCGCATTGTCGTTGATGTCGCCAGTTTGCTTGATACCAGCGTTAGAACTGGTATCGTGGAAATGATATACTTTCCAGCTACTTAAGGATTCGATGACATGATCAGCGATTGACTTGTAGGGACGTTTACTTGACTCTTCAAAAAGTAGGGTTTCTTTATGCCCTTCGCCTAGATTGACTATATAAGGTTGGTGAAATTTATCTTTTTCGTGATACCAACAAACTTCCGATGCAAAGATCAGAGTGTCTCTACTGGAGCTAATAAAAGTTGCCTCATATCCGTTTGCTCCAAAATATAGCTTGACCGTAATCTCTGAAGTTACCTTAGGACCGAAGTAAAATAGATTACTTGCTCCAACTGCACCGGTGTAAGATTGTAGCCTGCCTTCAAGCATTTCATTTAGCAGCCTGAATAGCGATATGAAGTTGGATTTGCCAGCACCATTCGCGCCGATCAAGATATTGAGATTATTGAGCGCAATATCGGCTTCGCGTATTGATTTGAAACCCTGCGCCTCTATGCGTTCAAGGGCGCGGTTTTCTACTGGCATACAGTACCTCAGTTGAGCTATCTACAATTGCAAGCTTCTGGATTTAGAACAAATATTCTATCATTAAACTTGTTTATAGTCACTTCCAACTATACCGTATCATCGACAGAGCAATCACACAGTTCGCCACTAACCATTTTCAAACTTTTTCCTGTTAATTTCCTGTTTATCAGATGGATTTGTACATCTACGGCAGCGTTTTGAGGCGAAACGGCTACGTCTTCGTCTTTTGTGGGCTGGCTAAACTGTTGCGTCGCAAAAGCCGCAGGCGCGGACGTGTCATCTGTTCGCTGGTCACGGTGGTTTGATCTTCCAGATGCGGGATCGTCACTCGGAAGGTTGTGCCAACCCCGACTTCGCTCTCTACTGTGATCTGTCCTTGGTGCGCTTCGGCGATCCACTTGGCAATCGACAAGCCCAACCCGGAGCCATCCCCGCGCACGTCTCGCGCCCGCGAGGAATCGGTCTGATAGAAGCGGTCAAACACCCGCTGCAAATCCTCTTTGGCGATGCCGATGCCCGTATCCTGCACTTCCAATTCCGCCGTGCGCAGATTCTTGCGCAGGTTGAGGACGATTTCGCCGCCATCGGGCGTAAACTTGATGGCGTTGCTGATCAGGTTCAACAGCAGTTGCTTCAACCGATCCGCGTCGCCATTGATGCGCACCGGCTCGAATTCTTCAATCCGCATCTTTAGATCGCGATCTCGTATCAGCACCCGCGCCTCGCGGTACGTCTCGCTGACCACCGTATCGAGATCAAGCGGCTCTAAATTGAGCGTCAGCCCACCGTAGTCAGCTTTTGCCAACAGCAGCAGGTCGGACACGAGCCGCGACATCCGCGCGACCTCGCTCTCTGCCGCTTGCAGCGATTCCTCGTCCATGCCGTAGCGTTTGATCAAATCCAGATGTCCGCGAATCGCCGTGAGTGGGGTGCGCAGTTCGTGGGAGACATCCGCCACGAAGCGTTTTTGCACGTTGAACAGGTGCTCCAACCGTGCCATCATGAGATTGAACACCGAGATCATCCGCCCCAGTTCGTCCATCGGACCCGACCACGGCAGGCGGGTTGAAAGGTCGTCGGTAGAGGCAATCCGCGACGCTGCCTGCGTGATGGCGTCAATTGGCTTGAGCGCCCGATTGGACAAGCTAAACCCTACCGCCATCGAGCCGAGCAGGGCGAACACCAGACTGAAGGCGAGAATCGCTAGCAGACCACGACTCGCCTGATTGACGGTATCCAGCGGCATCGCCGCCTGCATGATCACTCGTATTCCCCACAGATTGAGAGGACGGGTGAGGACGCGCCACTGAGTGCCATTGATATTCACGTCACTGGATAGCCCGCCGACCTCATCGTTGTTTTCAAAGACCCGTCTGCCCTCGCGTTCCAGAGAGACCGGGTCGATGGGCTGTGCATAGCCGCCCAGATTTGACGACGTTCGCAACAGAGTAAAGCCTCTGCTGCCCGCCTGCCATACCTGTACATGCACGCCCGACGCACGGAAAACGTCGATTTCAGGGACACTGATCCGTATGCTCACCGGACCGCCGAACTCGCCATAACGGGTCGCGGTCATATTCTGGACAATCTGCTGAACCGTTCCCCACAGCGCATCATCCACGCTGTTCACCAGCGTCCAGCGGGCAATGGCAAACATCCCGACGCCGAAGACGATCAGGATCAGGGCGAGTAAGCCGGAATACCACAGGATCAGTTGGTTGCGAATGGTCATGGCAAGTTAAGATTCATGGACAAACGGTGTGTCACCGAATGCCACTACTCTTCCTCGCGCAGCACATAGCCGACCCCGCGCACGGTATGCACGAGACGCGGCTCGTTTTCCTGTTCGGTCTTTTGACGCAGGTAACGCACGTAGACCTCGATGATGTTGCTCTCGCCGCCGAAGTCGTACCCCCATACCCGGTCAAAAATCACGTCGCGGGTGAGCACCTGACGCGGATTGCGCATGAATAGTTCCAGCAGTTCATATTCCTTTGCCGTCAGGTCAATCGCGCGTTCGCCCCGGTACGCGCGGTGCGTCCCTGTATCCAGCGTGAGATCGCTGAAGCGCAGAATCTCCGGGCGCGACGTTGGCGTCGAGCGACGGAACAGCGCTCGCACCCGCGCCATCAACTCCTCAATCGAAAATGGCTTGACCAGATAATCATCGGCTCCGGTGTCCAGCCCCAACACACGGTCTTTAACGTCATCTTTCGCCGTAAGCATCAGAATCGGCGTTTCGCTGGCAGCTTTCAGCCGCTTGCACACTTCCAGCCCATCCAACCCCGGAAGCATCCAGTCAAGGATGACCAGATCGGGCGGGTTGTCTCGTGCGCTGCCCAACCCTGACTGCCCGTCACGGGCGACGCTCACGCGGTAGCCTTCGTAAATCAGCGCCCGCTCGACGAATTGTGCAATCCGTGCCTCGTCTTCAATGAGTAAAATACGTTCTCCAGCCATAGCCACTGTCCTAGCGTGAAATTCGGGTCGTAACGGTAATGCACTCAAATTAGAATTTTATTACTCTTTTAATTATACTATCTAGCCCATTGAAATGCCCAGAGTGATTCTGGCTCATTCAATAGGAACTGCCCTCCGCGTAGCAAATCGACCACTATGAGCCGCCCCTGCGTCACCCCGTCGATGGTCGTCATCGAATCATACGCCGCAATGAATCGTCCATCCGGCGACAGGCGCGGCGCGACCAGCGCACGCAGGGTCATGACTTCTTGCTGCTGCACGCCCGAAATATCCATCACCCGAATCGGCGCTTCACCACCCGTCGTGAGCAGCGTCCGGTATTGGTCGCGGGCGATCTCTACCACGTCACGCACCAGAATATTTTCCGGCAGCGGCAACCACTGCACCGGAGACGTATTCGGCGCAACCGAGTCAAAGATGTACAGTCCGGGGTCTACCGACGAGTTGAACCCTGCGTCGGTATACATAAGGATGTCGCCTTCATTCAGCCAGCGCGAGGTCAGCGGGCGCACGTCGTCCGGCGCGGATGGCTGCGTTTCGACCAGATTTCCCGTTTCCAGCGTGTAAATGCCCGCCACAACCCCTGTCGATGTGTATACGTCCAGCAGCAGGCGCGTGCCATCCGGCGACCACTGTGGGCGGCGGAACGAGCGCTCGTCGTTGGGCAGCGTCAGCGTCGGATCGCTGCCATCAAGGGTGACGATCCAGATGCCGCCGCTGCTGGCATCGACCCGTTCTTCGGCGTAGACGATGCGGGTTCCATCGGGGCTGAAAGCAGGCGTAATCGGCGCGAAGGTGTTGAGCGTTGTCAGCAAGACCGGCTGCGGCACTTCAAACCGCTGCAACCACAATTCGCCGTCGCTCACGTAGGCAACATTTCTGCCATCCGGCGAAATGGCGAATTCACTCACGTGCGCGGTTGATCCGGTAAAGCGGAAGGGCGGGTTGCCGTCGGCGGGCATCCGCCAGACCTGCGCGATACCGTTCTGATCGCTGCTGATGAAATAGCTGTCTGCCGAGAGTACCAGTCCGGTTGCCGTGCTGATCGGCACGATCTCTGCCGTCGCTTCGGCAGTGGCTTCTTCGGTGATCTCCAGTGGCGCTCCCAGAACTGCCGTTGTTGGCGTTGGCGGGGCGGGGGTCACCGGAATGGGTGGCGCGGTCAGCGGAACCCAGTCAAACGCCACCGCGTTATTGATGGGAAGCGGAACGCCTTCGCCCGTGATCGGATTGAACAGCGCCAGCACGCCGCCTTGGAAAGCAATCATCATGTTGCCGCCCGGCGTCCACTGCAAACCCGCCAGCGGCACAGGGCGCTGACCGAGCGTGTCCACCTGCGCCGCGCCGCGTGCCAACCGCATCAAAACCCCGCTCCCTTCCGGGATGTTGGGGGAGTTTTTCGCGCGGGCGAAGAACACCAGTTGGTCTTCGGCATTCAAATACGGCAGGCGGTATTCCACACTCTCTTCAAGCAGGGTGGTTTGCGCGTTCGCCGCTTCCAGATTCATCAGTTTCAAGCCGCCCTCGGCGGGCGCGAAGACGATTTCGGCATTGCTCACCCACGCCGTCCCAATCGAGGACGGAATGACGCTGGCAAGCTGCATCTCGTTTTCGGTGCGGCGGTAAATCCACCAGATGTTGTCCTCAGCTTCCGCCGCGAGGAACGTCCCGCCCGGCGACCAGCTTAGATTCAAAAACACGCCTTCGGTCAATTCCTGAAATACCGGACCCGCGCTCGTCTCGATATAGACGCGGACGCCTTCGAGCGTGGTGTATGCCAGCGCGTCACCCCCCGGCGACCACGCAATCGTATCGCCTTGACCGCGATAGGGCGGGACGCTTGCCGTGTCGCCTTCCAACGGCACGCCCGTTCCGCCGGATAACCCCAGAATGGTCACACCCGTCTCTGTGCGGTATGCCATTCGTTCGCCCAGCGCGTCCAGCCCGAAATCGATCACGAACTGGTCTTCCGGTGTTACCGGCGTCGCGCCCACCGCGTTCACGCCGTAGCGTTCGACCCGTCCCTCGTTGGTGAGGACGAAGAGTTCCGATGGTAGATTCACCTGCTGCGCGGCGGCAGACAGCGCCGCCAGTAAAACAATGCAGCTTATAATCCAGCGAAATGCTTTCATGGCGTTTTTTCGACCACTGCCAGACGTTCTTTAATGCACAAATATACCAGAGATTGTGATTGAATCTGTACTTGGTTAGACCCGTCAAACCGAGTCTGGCGTGTCGCTTTTGCTATCTTCCACTACGTGGGTGGCTTAGAGCGTGTTATGCACTTGCCCCCTCATCCCCCGGCCCCTTCTCCCACGCAATGCGGGTGTCCCAGCTTCGCTGGGGGAAGGGGAGCGATCACC
>DATGQJ010000439.1:0-3842 GCA_035304265.1 Oceanobacillus sp. | reverse complement strand
CCACCAGCAGGTTAACGGCTTGTTGTAGGGTCGTGGTGTCGTCCTCGTCGGACTGCTCAACCAGAGCGCGTGCTCGCACCAGATCGACTGTGCCCTGTGGTACCTCGTCATTGCCATCCAGCAGGTCGGCGTCATTGAGCGCGATCTGATAACGCCCCTCGTTGAAGGCGGCTTGCATACGGAGCGCCAGAATTTCGGGATCGTCACTCAATTCGTAGGCGTCGGTGTAGTCGGCGCGGGCAAGCGCATAACGCCCCTGCTGCATGTAGAGTTCTGCACGCGCCAACAAGGTATCCAGCGTGAAAGGATTGGGGGCGCCGGTTAAGCCCTGCGAATAGCCGATAATGGCTTCGTCAGGATTGCCTTCGGCGAGCCGTGCGTCTCCCAGATATTTATATGCCAGCGTGCTGCCGGGGAAATGGTGGAGATATTCCTGCGCATAGAGCACGGCTTGACCCGGATTGTCGTCCGCAAGGGCGGTCTGGATACGGAGTTGGTGTGCGACCTCGGTAGCCGGGTCGATATACAGCGCCAGAAATGCCTGATAATTGACGAGATCATACTCACCCTGCGCGAAGTAGACGTTACCCTTTTCGATGATCAGGTTGACGTTGTTTGCCAGCGATTCCACTTGTAAGCCCTGATCGAGAATGTCGATGGCTTCGTCATAGTCCTCGCCTAATGTGTAGAATTTCGCTAGCAGAACGTATGGATCGGCAAGGCGCGGATCGCCATCTATCGCCGCTTCTGCCCGTTCCTGCATTTCGTTCAGGTAATCCAGTGCCGAGGCGTTGTCTCTTTCGGCAAATGCTTCCTGCGCGAGCGCCCAGTACGTGTGGGCAAATCCGGTGTTGACCAGCGGCGCAAAGTTGTCGTTTGGCGCTTCGTCGAGCCTGCCCTCAGCCTCATCCAGAATATCCAGCGCCTCATCGGGATCGCCAGTGGCGATGTGAGCAAGCGCCTCGTAGTAATAGGGAATGGGGCTGAAACGATTTTCGGTCAGATTGCGTTCTGCGCGGAGTGTCGGTAGTGCAACTCTGGCTTCGCCACTGTTCAGAAGGGAGATCGAATCCATGATCGGTCTTTCCAGAACAGGCGGATACACGTCCGTCGCCTCAAGCGGTTCATACGGATTAGCAGTAGGGACGCTTGGCGGAACGGTTGCGCTTGGCGTGGGCGAAACACGCGGCGTCGCCGACGGCGTAGGCGTGAAGCCGGGCGTGAAGGTTGCAGTCACCGTCGGGGTATGCGTTGGCGTTCCGGTAGGCGCAATCACGATGCTGCGTAGTTCATCGTTGGTGAGCACCACAATCGTGCCGACGATACCGAGGATAATCATCATACCAACGACTGCCGCTGCAATGTACAGGCGCAGCACGACAATATCGCCTTCACCGGCGCGGCGGCGGGTCTTATGCGTCCATTTGACATCGGAAGGCAGCGGCATCATATAGCCGCGCAGCATGGCGTCTGCCTGCTTTTGCGCTTCGGCGATTTTTTCCGGCGAGGGCAGCGGCACGCCCGGCGGCTGATTCATCATGTCATTTTCACGGGCTGCTGCGGCAGCTTCGCCCGTAATGCGCTTGGCGCTCGGCGTAGCAGGTGCAGCGGGGGCTTCGGTAGCTCCTGTAAGACCCTCTAGGGCGCGGATCGCCGTTTCATTGTTGGGATTGATTTCAAGGATTTTTTGAAGACAGAAAACTCGTTCGCGCTGGTCACGGGCGACGCTGGCAAGCCAAAGCCACGCGGCTTCGTTATTCGGTTCAATACGAATGGATTGCTGAAGAAGCTGGCGAGCCTGATCCTTTTGACCTGCTTTCGCCGCTGCGATGCCCTGTTGTCGTAGTTCACGCGCCTGATCGCTCGACACAGTACCCTGTCTCCTATGATTACAAGGGGATTGCCCTCATTGTAACTCAAAGGGTATATCATGAAAATAAAGAGCCGAACTCACCACGCGAGTTCGGCTTTCTTCAACTCATGTGCCTCTTACGAGAGATGTATTACTCTCCCACAGTGGTGATGCGACCCTCGATTTCAGGAGCAACCGGGCTATTCTCGGCAATGTAATCGGCGAGTACCTGATCCAAGGGGCGACCAAAGTCATACGGGTTGATGGCGTTCTCGGCAAAGACTGTGTATTCGTCACCGCCGCCGCGCATGAAGTCGTTAGTAACGACGGTGTAGGTTGCTTCGGGGTCAATAGGCGCATATTCACCATCGTCGCCCAGCACTTCCACGCTGACGATACGGCTGCCTGCGGGTTGGCTTGGGTCCCACGTGAAGCGCAAACCCGACACCTGCGGGAAGCGACCTGCGCCTTCCTCGACCAGCGAAACGCCGTTTTCAAGCGCGGCAATCACATCCGCGCCGGTGAGTTCCAGCGTGCTGACGAGATTGCCGAATGGAAGCACGGTCAAAACTTCACCCAACGTCACTTCCTCAGGCGTTGCCAGCGCGACATCCTCAGGCGTTGGCGCGTCAGGGATGCTGGCACGAATGCCGCCGCCGTTGGTGATAGCGATCTGCGCTCCGGTTTCCCATCGCAGCGCATCGGTGATCAGGTTGCCGAGATTGCATTCTTCGGCGCGGCAGACAGCGCGATCCCCAACGAGGAACACGGAAGATTGTCCGATGACGGTTGCGCGGAGTTCCTCGATAGGTCCGGCTAAGTCCGTAATGATGGCTTCGACCTCAGGATCGGGCGTGATGTAGCGCGAGAGAAAAATCGTGTCGCCGCCCCAGCTTGTCAGCACGCCATCGGCATCGAATTCCACATCGAGACGACCCAGATAGGTATTGTAGCTTCCTGCCTGTACGATGATGACGGTTTCTCCGTCGGCGTTCGTGGTTTCGACAGGGTATTCCGCTTCAGAGGCGACGTAAGCGTTGCCGAACAGGGTATGGCTGTGACCGCCGACGATGATGTCGATGCCGGTGGTGTTCTGGGCAACTTCGAGGTCGGCGTCAAGACCGATATGGGTGACAAGGATGATTTTATTCACGCCAGCCGCCGTGATTTCGTCCACTGCTGCCTGCGTCGCGCCTGCAAGGTCGTCGTTGAAGACCAGTTCATCGCCCGGCGAAGAGAGGAACGGGGTATCCGGCGTCACCAAGCCGATGATGGCAACCTGTTCCCCGTTGACATCCAGAATGACGTAGGGCTGCACCTTGCCCGCCAGAATTTCCGACTCGCTGAAATCGACGTTGGTGGTCACGACAGGAAATTCGAGACCGTCGATGAAGGCTGCCAGCACTTCGTCGCCGTCGTCGAATTCGTGGTTGCCCAAGGTCATTGCGTCGTAGCCAAGCGCATTCATGATCTGAATGCTGTCTTCCCCACGATACTGCTGGTGGAACAGCGTGCCCGTAAAGCGATCCCCGCCGTCGAGCAGCAGCACCGATTCGACTTCACTTCGGATTTGGTCAACCACCGTTGCCTGCCGTGCCACGCCGCCATCTCCGGCGCTGTTCGGCTCGTGATGCGAATGGGTGTCGTTGGTATGCAGGATCGTCAGGGCGAAAGTTTCGTCGTCCTGCGCCGCGATGCCAACCACGTTGATAAGGAGAAATATACAGACGAGCAAACCAAACTTTCTAAACATCGAAGCCTCCAGAAGTGTATGAATAGCGCACTATTATGCAGAACACCGTGTTATCCCGAAGTCACGGATGTGCTAAAAATCGGTTAAACCACGTTGTCTAGATCAGACAGGGGGCCAAGGATAGTTGGGACCGGGTCCGGGCAAGGGGTAGCGACGGGTTTTCAAGATATGCCGAATCCGTGCTCGCAGCGCGTTCAATTCCGCGCCGGAAAGCAGTTCACACAACTGCTGCCGGTA
>DATGQJ010000438.1:0-2513 GCA_035304265.1 Oceanobacillus sp. | reverse complement strand
TTCTCCTGAAGCACCGTCGAAACTCGCGCGTCCTGCTCCTGAAACTGCTCGTACATGCGCGAAATTCGCCGGAAGAAGAAGAAGGAAACCAGCGACAGCACCGGCACGATGATGACCGAGACCAGCGCCAACTGCACATTCAACAAAAGCAGCGCGATGAAATTGACGCTAAACATCAGCAAAATGCGCCCGATTTCAATTGCCTGCTCCGCGAAAAAGCGTTGAATAGCAGATACATCCGACGTGACGCGCTGGATCAAATCGCCGGTTTGTGCATTGTTGTGAAAGCTAAACGACAACCGCTGAATATGATCGAAGAGTTGTTCCCGAAGTCGCTTGGTAATGCCTTCAGCGGTGCGGGCAGTCAACCGTCCGGTCAGGAAGCTGAACGCGCCCTCTATTGCCGCCAAGCCGATGAAGGCGACAGCGATCAATAACACGGCTTCTGCAATTCGAGAACGGAGCAATACCTCGTCCACCAGATAGCGCAGCAAGAAAAACGACGACGTTTTCGCCAGCGCCGACATCCCAAGCGCAATCGTCGCGGCAAGATAGATGAAGCGGAAACCGGACATCATGCGCCATAAGCCGAGAATGCGGTCTTTTAGCGGAACTGGCTGAGATTGAGTTTCGGACAAGGTCGATGCCTCCAAGAAAAACGCGCAGAAAACAAGCGCAGAGACATTATACACCCACTTTTCTTGAATTTATCAAGGGTCTTTTCATCAATTAATGGTATTTTCGAGTTTTTAATGGGTCAAATAGGTTCAACTTCATCCCATCTACCCCATCATGCAGCAGGGACACATATTTGCGTCCCTGCTCTATATGCTGCATGAATGCCAAACTATGCCGCAGCCGCAAGACGATTTTTGGCGCGGCAAATCGCGCAGGACAGGATGAGATGGCTATCACCGAACTCATGCCAGAGATAACCTTTTTGCACCGCTTCAGCGTATGCCGAGCGAATCACGTCTTGACCGGCAATCGCATACAGCATCGCCAGATGGCTCGTCACCGGATCATGTAATCCGGTAATCAGGCTGTCGGCGACGTGCAACCCACGTCGTGGATGAATGTACGCCCGCGTAAAGCCGCGCATCGGGTTAACGCGCTGTCCATCCCACGCGGACTCCAATGCCCGCACCACCGTCGTGCCAACGGCGATCACCTGCCGCCTTTCAGCCCGCGCCGCATTGACAGCATTCGCGGTTGCTTCCGGGATGTGGAACGGTTCGGGATACAGCGGGTGCTGCTCTACGTCATCCACTTCAACTTCCAGACTGGATACACCCGTATGCAGGGTCAGGCTGGCGATCTGGATGCCTTTACGCCGTAGCGCTGCGATCAATCGCTCCGTGAATGGATACGCTGCTGAAGGCATTTCCGCGCTGCCGGGAACTTTTGAAAACACCGTCTGATAGGCTGAGAGTGGGTAGCTGGTTTCGACGTAGCCATAACGAATCGGCGTGCCAAACCGCGCCATTGCCGTTCTTACACTTGCGGCATCCGCGAACTGTACGAACCACAGACGGGGTAAGCCGGGAAAGGGACACACCAGCCGCGCGTTCAAATCGCCAACGGTGATGATCGTTCCGGGTTCCAGTGGCAAAGGTCCCGGTTGGGCGCTGCTCCAACGCGGCTCAACCAGCCAGAGTCCACTGCCATAGTCGGTACACAGATTGACGATGAATTCACCGATTGCGCCATTCGCGGGCAAACTTGCCGGAATGGTGGCGCTGTCGTTCACGACCAACAGATCGCCGGGATTGAGAAAATCAGGCAAATCGCGGAACTGCGCGTGACGATGCCCGTTCTCGTCGCTGACCATCAGCCGTGCTTGATCGCGGGAAATTCCGCGCACCTCAGCCGGAGCCGTTGCCTGAAGTTCCAGCGGTCTTGAGAAGATCAGGTCAGACCGTTTCATGTGCCGCCTCCCAGTGTTCTGCCTGCGCTAGATAGCGACCACCACTGACTGCCGAGCGTTCTTGCCCCAGCAGCCATGCCCAGAACGGCAGGGTGACTTCCGGTAATGGACGGTCTGAAATGTCTTCGCCGGGAAACGCTGCCTGATGCATCTCGGTGCGCATATCGCCCGGATCGACGGCAACGACGCTGACACCTTGATCCCGGAGTTCGTTCGCCAGCGTCAGCGACATCAGATCAAGGGCTGCCTTGCTTGCGCCGTAACCGCCCCAGCCGGGATAGCCGCCTACCGCCGCGTCACTGCTCAGGTTGATGACCAGCCCATTGCGTTCCTTCAGCAGTGGAAGCGCTTCCTGAATCAACGCCAGTGGCGCGAACACGTTTACGTCAAAAACGCGGCGCAAATCGTCAATTGCGTATTCGGTCAGGGGTGGTAGTGGCGTCGTTCCCAGATCAGAGGCGTTGTTGATGAGCAGGTCAAGTCCACCAAGCGACTGCGCCGTGACCACCAGCGTCTTGCGGTGCGCTGCATCGGCGACATCACCCGGCAATGCCAGTACGGTTCCGCCATATTTGCGCAAACCGGT
>DATGQJ010000437.1:0-2064 GCA_035304265.1 Oceanobacillus sp. | reverse complement strand
TCTTTGGCATCGTGGCGCTGTTCATCGCGCCCAGCGACGCCAAGTTCGGCTATAAACGCACCTTCGTGATCTTCTTCTGCGTTCGGAACGTCGTCACCGCCGGATTGCTGCTGGTTCCGGGCATTCAGGCGGAGTATGGTTCGCAAGCGGCTATGACCGCGATCACAATCATCGTGATGGGCTTCGCGCTGTGCCGCGCAGTCAGCGAAACCGCACTGATTCCATGGACGCAGGAATTCATCCCCAATTCGATACGGGGCAAACACACCGCCCTGAACGATATGGTGACGCGCATCACCGGACTGCTTGCCATCGGCTTTGCCGGAATCGTGCTCGGTTTCCCCGGCGGCGTCGAGCGTTTTCTGGTGTTGTTCGCCGTCGCCGTGATCTTTGAAGTGATTGCTATCTGGGCGGCGTCCCACCTTCCCGGCGGCGCACCGACCCAATCCACGACCGCCTCACATCGTGGTCTGCTGCACGCGCTCCGTGACCGGAATTTCGTCCTCTATCTCATCGGGCTGGGCATTCTGACGCTGGGCAGCGCACCGCTGGCGTTTCTGCCGATCTTCATGCAAAACCACGTCGGACTTAGCGACAGCGCCGTTGTGCTGCTGCAAATGGGCGGAATCATCGGCGGGTTTTCGGCGGTTTACCTGCTCGGCTGGGCGTCGGATCGTTATGGCAGCAAGCCCGTGATGCTCACTGGACTGTACATCAAGGCGCTGCTGCCGCTGGGCTGGCTGTTGATGCCACGCCACTCGGAATGGAGTCTGGCGCTGGCAATGGTGATCGCGGTGATTCTGGGGATCGCCGACATCGCGTGGGCAATCGGCTCCGGACGGTTGTTGTACGTCAAGGTGGTTCCTTCGGAGAAGAAGACCGAATACATGGCGGTGTTTTACGCAGCAGTGGGCATCGTCGGCGGCTTGAGCCAGATCGTCGCAGGTCAACTGCTGGACGCCGCCGAGAACCTGTCCGGTCAGTTGGCGATCTTTCCCGTCGATCAGTTCACGCCGTTGTTCATCGCATCAATCGTTTTAACCGCGATCAGCATTGTGCTGTTCAACCGGGTACAGGCGGATAGTCCGGTCAGCGTCGGCGAATTCGCCGGAATGTTCGTGCATGGCAACCCGGTGCTGGCGCTGGGTTCGCTGGTGCGCTACTACCGTTCCAAAGACGAGCGCGATACGGTGATGGTCACGGAACAGATGGGGCAAACCAAGAGCTTGCTCACCGTCGATGAACTGCTGGAAACCCTGAAAGACCCGCGCTTCAACGTGCGTTTTGAAGCCATCATCTCGATTGCCCGCATGGGTCCGGAAGCGCGGTTGGTGGATGCGCTGTGTCAGATCGTGGACGGTACGGAAATCTCGTTGAGCGTGATCGCGGCGTGGGCGCTCGGACGGATGGGCAGTGATCGCGCCCTGCCAACCCTGCGCGGCGGGCTGAATTCCACTTACAGATCGCTTCAGGCACACTGTGCAAGGTCGCTCGGCACGCTCGGCGATCAAGAGGTCGCGCCGATCCTGCTGGAACGGCTTCAGAAGGAAACCGACAAGGGACTGCGCATCGCCTATTCTTCAGCGCTGGGCAATCTGAGGCGAAAAGACGCGGTGGAAACCCTGCTCAACGTTCTAGACACAACCGAAAATGAAGGCGCACGGATGGAACTGGCGCTGGCACTCGCCCGCATTTTCGAGGGAGAGCCGCACTTTATACGGCTGCTGCGCCACCTGCGCGACGACCCCGGCACAACCGCTTCACAGGCAGTCACCGCGTGGAAACGCAAACTGGGCAAAGCCATCGATCCCGAACTCAAGGCGAAGATCGATGCGAGTGAGGATCATTTTGCCCGCAATCAACTGGACGAAGGGGCGGCGCTGTTGGGTGAAATCGTCGGCTTGATGCCGAAAGCGGAGGACAGCATGAAAGTGCTCGACGTGTGCGCCGAGAAGTTGGTTAAAATAAAGGCTGCACGTATAGAGTATCTACTGCTCACACTGTTGATTCTTCAATCGGTTCATCCATGAAACTGCCTGCTCGCTGAGAGGTGGAGCGAGAAAT
>DATGQJ010000436.1:0-3019 GCA_035304265.1 Oceanobacillus sp. | reverse complement strand
TGGACATTCACGGTGGAACGATACGCCGTTTCGAGGATCACGGTTTACTCAGCGTTGACGACGAGCGCGTGCGCCTGACTCAGCAGGGTAGGCTTTTGAGCAACGTTATCTTCCGTGAGTTGGTGTAGTAAACAGGTTACGCTTTTACCTCAGCTTTGAACTTGCGCAGCGCTTCGAGATGCTGGTCAAGATCGGTAAAACCCGCGTCCATCGTGCCGAAGCAAACGTGGGTAACGTTGAGTTTATCCAGCCGTTCAACTTCCTCAGCCCAACTCTTCGCCGGAGGCTGGTTGGCGTTCAGCCGAAAATCGACGCCAAACTGCTTGGGATCGCGCCCCGCCTGCTCGACGTAACCGCGTAGCGCTTCAAGGGATGCCTGTAATCGCTCATATGGAATCGGATTGGCGATCCAACCATCTCCGATTCGCGCCATACGTCGCAGCGCTGCATCCGACATACCGCCGAACCAAACCGGAATCGGGCGTTGTACCGGCAATGGATTCAGTCCGGCGTCGGGAATGGTGTGGCGCTCGCCATTGAAGGTCACGTGCGGCTTTGTCCAGAGTTCACGCAGCACGGTGACTTGTTCTTCTACCCGCTTGCCCCGATTACGGAAGTTCTCGCCAAGCCCGATGTATTCAATTTCGTTCCAACCAATGCCGACGCCTAAGCGCAACCTGCCGCCTGACAACACATCGACTTCGGCGGCTTGCTTGGCGACCAGCGCGGTTTGCCGCTGTGGAAGGATGACGATGCCCGTCACCAGTTGAACGTTGCGAGTCAGCGCCGCGAGGTAGCCGAGCAGCACGAATATCTCGTGGAACATATGCCCGGAGTTATAACGCCCACTCCAGCCGCCCGGTCTATCGGGATTTGCGCCAAGGACGTGATCGTAGACGAGGATGTAGTCGAAGCCCATCTCTTCGACGGCTTGCGCATAGCGGCGGATATTCGCCGGATCGCTGCCGATTTCGGTCTGTGGAAAGACTGCGCCAATTTTCATCGTTATGCCTGCCGTCCAAACAAGCTTTCGGTCAATTGAACCAGACCTGCCGCCGCTTCGCCCTGCGGATTGGCGCGTTCAAGCGCGTCGAGGGCGGCTTGATAGTAGCGTGTCTCGGTTTCCTGCGTGAATTCAAGCGCCCCGACCTCGTTCAAGATCGCCACCGCTTGATCAACTTCTGCATGGCTGAACGGCTCTCTCTGGTAGAGTTCGACCAGCGCATTACTCTGGCTCAGCCCGTAAAGCACCGGCAGTGATTTCTTGCGCGAAAGGATGTCGGTGGCGGCGGATTTACCTGTGATCGAAGTATCTCCCCAGATGCCGAGGATATCGTCGCGCACCTGAAACGAGATGCCTAGATTGAGTCCGAATTCGCCAAAATGCTGTGCAACTTCCTCATCGCCGCTGCCGATCAATGCGCCAATCGCCGCACATGCCGAAACCAGCGCCGCCGACTTGCCGCGTATCATCGACAAATACTCGTCAGTCGTGACGGTGGTCTGTCGCTCGAAGCGCATGTCGAGATGCTGACCGCGCGTGAGTTCGAGATTGGTCTGATTGAAGATACTCCAAACCTTCAACACCACTTCGGGCACAAGCCCCATATCCGCAAGACCTTCCAGCGCGGCATACGAGAGCGCAAACAGCGCGTCGCCTGCATTGATCGCGTTGGAACGTCCCCAGATTGTCCAGACCGTCGGGCGGTTGTGACGGGTAGGGCTGTCGTCCTGAATATCGTCGTGGATGAGCGAGAAGTTATGCAGTAGTTCGACGGCGGCGGCAGCGGGCAGCGCCTTGCGCCAGTCGCCCCCAACAGCTTCGGTGCATAACAACAACAACAGCGGGCGGATTCGCTTGCCTGTCGGTTGGTTGAAGGGTTGGTTGTGTTCGTCCACCCAACCAAGCGGGTAACGCAGCATGGTGCCGAATTCCGGTGCTTCGGTTGAAGTGGGGGCGAGGCGGGTTTCCACAACCTGCCGCATGGTTGTGTCGAGTTCCGATAGATAGCGGCGGGCAATTGTCTGCAACAGGGCTACCCCTCCAATTTTAAGAGCGTTACGCGGCGAAGATCATCTAACGTGGCAGCGCCACTGCACAACATGGTCACACGAATCTGTGTGGCGATTGCACGAACCAGTTCATCGGCTGCTTCAGCCGACTCGTCTGCGGCTTTCAGGAAAGGTCCCGCCATGCCGCCCATGACCGCGCCGAGCGCTATGCATTTCGCAATGTCGATACCGTCGCGCAGCCCGCCGCTGGCGATGATGGGTAGATCGGGCGCACCTTTCACGGCGTACTGGATAGCATCTGCGGTGGGGATACCCCAGTTGGCAAACGCGGCGGCGACCCGTGCGTGGAAAGCCGTCGGCGCACGGTGATATTCCACCTCGCTCCATGACGTGCCGCCGGAACCTGCAACGTCGATGGCGGCGACTCCTGCATTGGCAAGGTCACGGCAGTTTTGCTCGGAGAAGCCCCACCCGACCTCTTTTGCGATCACGGGAACTTCGAGTTGTTTACACACCTGCTCGATTTTGCTCAGCAACCCGGCAAAGTTGGTATCGCCTTCGGGCTGCACTGCTTCCTGCAAGACGTTGAAATGCAGAATCAGCGCATCCGCCTCGATCATCTCGACAACCCGGCGGCATTCATCAACCCCGTAGCCGTAATTGAACTGCACTGCACCAAGATTGCCGAACAACAGAATATCCGGCGCGACATCCCGAACTCGATAGGTGTATGCCACATCCGGGTTTTTGAGCGCCGCCCGCTGCGACCCGACGCCGAGGGCAACGTTGTTTGCCTGTGCTGCTTCGGCGAGATGACGGTTCAGACGCATGGCGATTTCGGTTCCACCCGTCATCGAAGAGATCAGAATGGGCGAGTCGAGTTTCTTGCCAAACAGGGTGACGGATGTATCGATCTCGCTGAGATTCAGTTCAGGAAGCGCTTGATGCAGAAAGCGATAACGCTCAAGTCCGGTGGTCAATTGAGGGAACTGTACATTCTGTTCCA
>DATGQJ010000435.1:0-5720 GCA_035304265.1 Oceanobacillus sp. | reverse complement strand
AAGCGCACGCTTCGCCTTGTTGTATTTCTCAAAATAACGCTGCGCATTCTCCAATGGGGTCACATCGGGATCGAGCGTGATGACCAGTTCAGGCGCATCCGCATCATATTGCGCCCGCAGTTCGGTTTGCCCCTTCTGAATGGCGTATTGATAGGCGAGGATCAGTTCTCCACTCTGGCGCAGCGCTTCGCGCTCGGCATCATCCGTCATCGACTTTTGCAGTGACGCCAACCGTCCGCGCAGCTTTGCCAGCGCTTCGTGGATTGCCTCGCGTACCGGCGTTTTCGCCGCATTATAAGCATCTGCGCCAACCGGAGCGGTGTAGAACAGCGTCAGCGCCTCGCTCACGGTTTCGGTGCGCCGCCACCCCGACAAGCTTTGCAGCGGATACACGCTGAAGGCTTCTATGCCGCGCTCCGATCCGGCAATACCGGGCTGCCAGTCGCGCCGTGCCAGTGGTTCGATGACCGATTGCAGCGCCGCAAACAGTCGTTCAGGATCAGCGGTGCTTGCCTTCTGGTCAGGATCGCCGCTGGCACGATAGACGATTTCTCGTCCCACCAACGGGCTAATGCCGAGTAGATGCGCAGTCAAAACTTGCTGCGTCTTCCGCTTGGGATCGTCGTTCTGCGCGAAAATCCCGACCAGCGCATCCAGCGTAATGCCGATTGGGTTCAGCTTTCCTACCTGCGGCGGTGGGGGAACGTACTCGTGATTGGGCAGGCTCACGCGGTAGCGATTTTCCTGTGGACCCACCCGACGCATACAATCCAGAATGATGCCATCCTGCACCAGCAGAATGTTGCTGCGGCGCTCCATCGGCTCGATGATGATCGTCACTGCGCCTTCCTGCCCCTCCACGTCGATATGCAGAATCCGCTCCCATTCCGGTTGGCTCACGTGCGTCACGATTCCGCCTTCGACCTTGCGGCGAAACAGCAATCCTAGCTGTGTCGGCGTCACCAACCCGCGACGGAGCTTCTCCGGCACGAGATGAACGCACGGCGTCTGGTGATCGGCGCTCATGTACAGATAGTGCCGCTGGTGATTGGCGTAAATCTCAAGTCCTATTCCGGTTTCGTCCACGTTGATCGAATCCTGAACGCGCCCGCCCACCAGCACATCCATAAATTCATCGACCAGCGCCGAAATCGTGAATACGTCTAAATACATCGGCTCTCACTCTCGCAATACCGCCCAATTCTAACTCAAAACGAAAAGAGGGTGCATTTTCGCACCCTCACCCCATCATTATTTATTGGCTTTAATGCGCGTCAGGAGTCAACAGGTACCCGATGATGTCGCCCAATTCTTCATCGCTGATACGTTCCCCGAAATTGTAGGGCATCGAGGCAGCATAACCCTCTACAAGATATGCTGCCGGATCGATAATCGACTGGTAAATATAGGCAGCGGCAGACAGCGGCGGTCTTTCTTCAGCCGCGCGTTCGGCAATACCCACAAACGACGGCGCGACTCCGTTTTCTGCCCCTGTGCGATGGCAGGCAACACAGCTATAAGTCGTCAATAATGCCTCGCCCCGCGCTGGATCGGCATTTGCCAGCAGTTCTGCCGCCCGTTCCTCAAGCTGCTCATTGGAAAGCGTTCCCGCCTCAGTTTCAGTAGGAGTGGCATTGAAAAGCGTGAACAGGAAAAACGCGCCAAAGACGATGAGCAGGACGATCACCGTCAGAACAGGGATACCCGGATTTTTTATCTGCTTGGACACAATCAAACCTGACTCAGAGGATCACCTTATCGAGGATCATTGCCAAGAATAGAAAAGCGAGATAGGCAGTTGAATACTTATATGTCTGCTTTGCCGTCGCGCCATCTTTCTTTTCGATCAGCAGCATTGCCATGCGGATCAAACCCAACCCCAGCGCCAGCGCCGCCAGAAAGTAAATCGCGCCCAGCGTGCCGAAAAACGTTGGCAACAAACTCACCACCAAAAGCTGAATCGAATACCAGAGAATTTGCTGCCGCGTAACGTGCTCGCCACGCGCGACGGGCATCATCGGTACGTTGGCGCGGGTGTAATCCGCGTTCACCAGCAGTGCAAATGCCCAGCTATGCGGCGGCGTCCAGTAGAAGACAATCGCAAACAGAATCAGCGGCTCGAAGTTGAGCGCTCCGGTCACAGCCGCCCACCCCACCAGCACCGGCATCGCGCCAGCGCCGCCGCCGATCAGGATATTCAGGACGGTGTTGCGCTTCAGCAGCATGGTGTAGATGACGATGTAGTAAATCGCCCCGCCAAGCGCCAACCCTGCGGTCAGCCAGTTGACGAAAACGCCAAGAATCAGCGTTGACCACACCAGCAGCGCCAGCCCAAACAACAGGGCATTGATTGGCGCGACCCGCCCCGACGGAATCGGGCGACGCGCGGTTCGCGTCATCTTCAAGTCCATATCGCGGTCAAGATACTGGTTGACCACGCTCGCGCCCGCCGCCGAAAGCGCCCCGCCAATCAGGGTGGGGATGAGAATCGGCAGGGACGGGATGCCATCGGCAGCGATGATCATCGCTGTGACAGTCGTGAACAGCAGCAGCAGCACAATCCGCAGCTTAGTCAGTTCGAGATAGGTGCGAATCATCGCACCAATTGTCGGTTTATCTAGTTCGGTAGAGGTTTGGATTGCCATTCCGTCGTCGTTTCACTTGCGCGGCTGCTCATCGTTTCAATCACGCTCAATGCGACCAGTGATGCCCACGTCGCTGCCGCGAACCCTACGTGCGCCGCGCCAAAAACCGCCGCCGCGCTGCTTGCTACAAAGAAAGCGCCAATCGCTGCCTGCACCAGATAGAGCAAGAACGCCCCAAGTGCCAGCCGACGTGAGACGCCCGCCTGTCGATTTTTATAAGCTGACCACACCAGCAGCACCAACGCGATTCCAAGTCCGGCAACGGCGAGGCGGTGCATCATATGGATTACCTGTAACTGCCCCTGCCCAAAAGGCAGCACCTGTCCATTACACAGGGGATAATCCGGGCAGGCGAGGGTTGCGCCGCTTCCGCGCACCAGCGCCCCGGTCAGGACGATCACGTAGGCAAGTGCCGCCGTCAGGTATGCCAGTGTCGTGAACCGATCCCGCTTCACGGTTACAACCGGGCGATAAGTCGCAAACAGCGCCGCCGTGATGAAACACGCCAGCAGCAGAAATGCCACGCCCAGATGCAATGTCACCAGATCAGGGTGCAATTCGTGGGCGACCACGAAACGCCCCAACCCGGCAACCACCGCGTACAGCCCCGCCGCCACCAGCGTGATCTTCAATACCCGCGAATTATCCTTACGATAGCCACTCCAACCCGTCACCAGCATTCCAATGCCAAGTACGCCGATGAGCATGGCAACCAGTCGGTGTGTCCACTCAATCCACGCGGTTATGTCGTCAAGTGGGGGAAAAATCGAACCGTTACACAGGGGCCAATCGTCACCGCAACCCATTCCGGAATCGGTCACACGCACGACTGCGCCCAACACAATCAAGCCAATTGTGAGTAATGCCGTTGCCACTGCCAGCGGCGTAAACCAACGTCCCATACCCTATAATTCCCAGATGATACCAACTCAATTCTACGAGATCGACAGTGGTTTTGCTAGATTTTTGTAGATTTTTCAGCTTTATTCTTCCGCCTGAGCCGTCCGTCGAGTGGCTGGGGCAGACGTGTTATCGGGCTTGTTGCGGCGAAGCCCACGATCTATCAACCAGAACACCAGCGCCAGCGTCGCAGCCATGCCGATCAGATTGAACAGAACGAACCCGACCAGCAGGAAAAACTGTTCTGCTTTCCAGGGCAGCACTACAGAGGTTGATGCATCAGGAATATTGGTTGTCGTGAGAATCGGAAGGAGACCGCCACCGTTGTTGGCGACCAGCATCGAGGTCAAACCGCCGCCGATAATCAAAATGAGCAAGATCGCCACGATGATGATGAACGCTCTCACGGTGTTCCTCCATACATTGCATTACAGCCTTGACGTTGCTTGATTGTACTCTTTGTCACAACCTGCTGCAAGGCAAAACCATCAGCCTTGATACGCGCCGCGATCATCGTCCGAAAGATTGGCTTGCGGCGGCTCCTGAATATTGTCGTCCACTGCATCGATCTGCTCGCCCGTGACCTGTGGCACGACGTAATCCGTCCCTTCTGCATGAAGGCGGGCGTTTTCTTGTGGTTCGACGGTGTCACGGGTCGCTTCTTGCGTAGTGTGTTCGACTTTCGGTTGGCGGCGCGGCAGCACAAAATTGAACGATGTCCCTTCGCCGACCACACTTTCAACCCATAAGCGTCCGCCGTGCTTCTCGACCACCGCCTTGACGATAGACAGCCCAAGTCCGGTGCCTTCGACTTTATTGTCTTTCGTCGCCTGAGCGCGGACGAACCGCTCAAAGACCGAATCCTGTTCCTCTGGCGGAATGCCTTGTCCGGTGTCCTTCACCGTGACTTGCACTTCTTTCTTTTTGCCGACCACCGTTACCCAGACTTTGCCGCCTTCGCGGTTGTACTTCACGGCGTTGCTCAGCAGGTTCAGAAACACCTGCTCCAACCGCCGCGCTTCCGCCTGAATTGTCCCTACTTTCGGATCGATCTGCACTTCGATTGTGACATTGCGCCGCGCCGCCTGATCTTCCATCAGTTCAACCACCATCGCGATCAGATCGGCGAGGTCGGTTTCATGCGGCTCCAAAGGTCGATCCGCATCGATCCACGCGAGTTCAAGTAACCGCGCCACCAACTGCTCCATAAGCTGCAATCCGGCAAGCGCACGCTCGCTGAAGTGCATCTGGCGCTCGTTGAGCGGTCCCACATGCTGCATGAGTTCGATGAAGCCCTTTACCGCGCTGATAGGCGTTTTGAGGTCGTGGGCGACAACGCCGAGTAACTCGTTCCAGTCTTGCATCTAAACCTCATCCAGTGGACACAACAGGTTCGGGATAACGTCGAAGGCTCGCGCCATGCGCGTTCCATGCCACGTCAACAGCGAGCCGTCGATAGGAACGATGCGCCCGTTGTCTGCCGCAGGTACGTTCAGTGCCGCGAATAATGATATATGATCTTCCCCAAAAGCATATGGTTCGCTTGGGAGCAAAATCACGTCCGGCTGCGCCGCTTCCACTTCTTCCAGCGTCACACGCGGGTAACGAGTATCACGTCCGGCGATTCGGGGGTCATCCGCCGAATACGGTTCGGCTTCGCCCAGATCAGCAGCAAGCGGATACTGCCGTTCGCGGTCACCGAACACGTTGGTTCCCCCACACACGCGCAGCAAATCATGGATAAACGTATCAGCGTTGAAGGTCATCAACGGATCGAGCCATATCGGAGCGAATACACGACACGGTTTCTTCCGGCTTTCATCCATTCGTTCCAGCCAGTCGCATGTCCATTCGATTGCCCTCACCCGCTCGACCATCGACGGCTCGTCGAACACGTGCATGATATTCCACAGCAGGTTGAAGGCATCGCGCACGGTTCGAGGGAACGTCACCCACACCGGAATGCCCGCCGCCTGCAAACGCTCCACGTCCTCTTTGCGGTTCTCTTCCTGATTGGCAATGACCAGATCCGGCTGCATCGCAATGATCCGCTCGACATCCGGGTTTTTCGTCCCGCCGATGTGCGGTAAGTGTGCCACTTTTTCCGCCGGATGCACACAATAATTGGTCACAGCAATCAGGCGATCTCCAAGATTCAGGTCGAACAGCGACTCG
>DATGQJ010000434.1:0-7892 GCA_035304265.1 Oceanobacillus sp. | reverse complement strand
TTGGTCATTGAGAATCGGTGCAACACTAGAGGATAGACCGCGCTACACTTCAACCCAAACTTTTGCAACCTTCCCCTTCCCCTATCCACCGGGCAAAGAGGACACGGATTCGCCCACCTATGCCGCCATCAGCGCCGCCGCCAAACAGCTTCACGAGGAACGCGAGGCATGGCTCAACCCACCCGAATTGATCGCGTTGGGCGCGGGCGCGGACAGCAAGGCGCTCAAAGACCGCACGCTGACCAATTTGTATAACGCCCTTGTCGCATACCGCGAAAATGGCGCGAATGGCAACGACAATGGCTTAGCGCGGAATGATCCGGCATCAACGTTTGCCCCGCGCCTTGCCCAGTTGCACGACGCGCTGGATCAAGCCGTTCTCTCCGCTTACGGTTGGGAAGATTTGTTCACGACGCTGCGAACCCCCGAAGGCGACGAGGAACTGCTGCGCCGCCTGCTGGCGCTCAATCTGGAACGGGCAGCACAGCAGGACAAATAATCGCAAAAAAAACGGTCCAAAATGCCGTCCAAAATGCCCACATTTCCCCCGCGTTGTGTGCTATGCTGCTGTAGGGACAGGATAATGCCGTTTTACAAATAAAGACGGAGTTTACGGGAATACGTTAACCTCACCCCCCTCTCCACTGCGTGGCTGAGGGGGAGTCGAGCGAAGCGAGACGGGGGTGAGGTTCGAGTAAACGATCTCCGTCCTATTTTGATAAATGGCAACATCCTGTCCGTTCCTCTCAAATTCGGCGTAAAATCGGCGGACACGATATATCGTGTCCCTACAATGTATACGTCTTATTTTGTTAAACGGCATTTATCACGTCCGCTCTTTTACAGAGAGGCAGATCAAAATTGCCGCAATTTGAGGACGGTTTTCTCTCAACTGCCGCCGCCACAAGCCTCTATCCCCGCCGCTCCAGCGCTTCGATGCGTTCGGCAACCTCGTCATTCGCGCCGCCGTATTCCAGCGCCTTGTGGTAGTCCGCCAGTGCGCCGCGATAGTCGCCCTTGCCCTCTCGCGCCTGTCCACGATGGGCATAAGCCGCTGCCGCCTGCGGCTGAATGCGGATCGCCTCGGAGAAGCTGGCAATGGCGTAATCCCACTGGCGCCTGGCAAGGCGTGCCAGCCCGCGCTGCACGTAAGCGTCAACCAACTGCGGGTTCAGGCGAATGGCGGCGGTGGCATCGGCAATCGCGCCGTCGTGGTCGCCCGCTTCCAGCCGCGTTTTCCCGCGCTGAAGGTACTCGTCGGCGCTGGTCGGCGTGTCGTTCTGCTCGGCTTCGCGCAGGCGCTGGCGCACGGCGGCAAGGTCGCCTTCAGGCGTCGGCGTGATCAGGATGTCGGGGGTGGCTTTCAGGAAGCGGTTGCGCAGCATGTCCATCGCCGCGTCGAAGTAGTAATGCACCAGCGGCAGGGCGTTGTAGCGCGAGAGGACATGCAGGTGCGGCGGCAGATAGTCGAGTTCGCGCTCGAAGCTGAAGCCCTCTTCGACGATGGGAACGACGTTGCGCTTCAGGCGGATCGCCTCTTCGATTTCGCGGCGCAGCCAGTCGTCTTCGTGGACACAGCGCTCCAATGCGCCGGGTGACAGCACCAGCACGAAATGCGCCCGCGCCCCAATCTGGTTGAGGATGATGTGGTCGAACGCGCCGCTGTCGATGGTGTTCACGTCGAAGAAGGCATCCCAGCCGTGTTCGCGCAAGTCCATGAAGATCGAACGCGCTAAGTGCCTGCTGGTGCTGCGGCGGTAGCTGATGAAGACGGTCTTGTCGCTCATGGGCAGTCGTTTATTGGTGATAGACTGCCCTCATTTACGCACAGGCGCGAAATGGTGTCAAGCGGTTGTCACTCTATCGCCGGAGGTTCGGCTCGCAGAGGGTGGATTTGCAGGATTCACACGTCCACATTCGCATAGCAGAAGGGAGTCCACAGGCTGCCGCTATCGCTTCCGACCAGCGCTGGATTCCGCAAAATTTGAACCAACTGTGTTTGCCGCAGCTTGGGCAGTGGGCGAAAATCTCGCGCGGCGGTGTTTCGTCCTGTAACAACCGGAAAGACAGCGAAGCCTGTGTCATGTCGTTTTTACCCTTCAAAGGCAGATCACAACCATAGACGAACTTCGAGCAGCTAAAGTTGCAGCAGAAAGCGCAGGGCGACGATAAACAGGAAGATGCCATAGAGCCGCTTCACCGTTTTCTCCGGCAGTCCAAGCGCGATTTTCGCGCCGATGAACGAGCCGATCACCAGCCCCAACGCCACGAACACCGCCGCCTGCAAATCGAGCGTTCCGGCTTGATAGTAGGAGTAGACCGCGCCCGCCCCCACCGGCAGCAGTTGTGCCCCAAGCGAGGTGCCAACCGCGAGCTTCTGGTCGAAGTGCAGGAACGCCACCAACGCCGGAACGATGACGATGCCCCCGCCCACGCCGAACATGCCGGAAACCACCCCTGCCCCCAGACCGATCAGCAGCGTCCAGTACCATGCCACCTCTGGCGACTCGGTCTGAGGCGCTGCCGCCGGAGCGACTCCCGCGCGGTACTCCGCCAGCCATTTGCGCGGCTCGACAAAGCGCCAGCCCGCGTAGAGCAGGAAGAGACCATAGAGCCGCTGCATGGTCTGCACCGGAAGGCTTTGCGCTACTTCCGCGCCCGCCACCCCACCGAAGACCAGCCCGAAGGCGATGATCGCACCAGGCGTCAGTTTCAGCTTTCCCGCGCGGTAGTAAGCGACGGTAGCGAAAATGCCTACCGGCAGGAGCAGCGCTGCCAGCGAGGTCGCCACAGCTTCGGTGAAGCCAAACGCGAAAAACGCGACCAGCACCGGAACAATGACGATGCCCCCGCCAATGCCGAACATGCCGGACAGCACACCCGCCAGAATACCCACTACCAAGAGCATGATTTGCATACATAACCTTTTGGTCGTCATTTTGGTGGATAAAGGGTTGCAGAAATATATCGTCTCGTTATGTGAACCTCAATGATGTTGCTCGTGTAATTTAAATGTACATTGACCCCAAAAACGTAAATTTAGAGATGAAGGAGCGCCAATCGAGCCGATTTGCTCAACCTGCCCCAAACCAAATAGAGGGTTTTGCATTTTAAGGAGATTAAGATCGTGAAGAAAGTTGTCAAATCCCTGATGGTCGGGATCGCGGTGTTACTGTTCGCCGCTGTTTTCCCGCCTGTAGTTGCTCAGGAAGTAGAACAGGAATCTTCATATGGTCCCGGCGAAGGCGCTCCTATCGTCGAGCCGAATTTTGGCGGTGATCCCACCAATCTCAACCCGCTGCTGATCAGCGATGGTCCATCTGCCGATGTCGCCGCCCGCCTGTTCCCTGACTTTGTGGGTATTGATCCGTTCACCGGAGCAACAACCCCCGGCGCAGTTAACACGATTGTGGCGGATTGGTCGGTTTCAGACGATGGACGCACCTATACTTTCACACTTCGCGACGACTACTTCTGGAACGACGGGACGCCGGTCACGTCAGCCGACGTGCTGTATGCCTACGAAGCGATGGCAAGCGGCGAAATCGATTCCCCGCGTATCGGCGATATTGCCAGCATCGAAACTGTTGAAGCTCCTGATCCGCAAACGGTGGTCATCACGTTCGCGGAAGCCGACTGCGCCGCGTTGAGTTCGATTGACTCGATTACGCCAGTGCCCGCGCACGTCTTCACGGAACTCTTCGGCACGGATTACGCCGCGATGAACGATGCGGACTACAATCTCAACCCCACCGTCACCGCTGGCTCATTCAGCTTCGCCAATTTCCGTGCGGGCGAGCAGGTGACGCTGGTAGCGAATCAGGATTATCCCGACTCACCAGTGGGACATGTGGTTCCTGAAGGCTGGGTACAGCGGCAACTTGCCAACCAGACCGTCGTGGTGGACGAGTTCCTTGCTGGCAACCTGACGGTGATTGACAGCGTGCCGGAAGACCGCCAAGCCGAACTTGAAGCGTTGAATGCGGCAGGTGAAGTCCAACTGTTTGAAGCGCCAGCGTCGGGGTGGCAGTTCATCAGCTTCAACCTTGCCGACCCGACCAATCCACAAAACGCAGTGGATGAGAATGGCAATCCTATCGATCAGGGACATCACCCGATCTTTGGTGACGTGCGCGTCCGTCAGGCGTTTGCGTTGGGCGTTGACCACGCCGCGCTCAATGAAGGCGCTTTTTCGGGACAAGGCATTCCGGTTGCCAGCCCGGTTTTGAGCTACTCATGGGCATACAACGATGCGCTTGAGCCTTGGCCCTATGATCCCGAAGCGGCAATGGCGCTGCTGGATGAAGCGGGCTGGATAGACCACGACAACGATCCCTCGACGCCGCGCATCGCGCAGGGCGCTCTGTACGCTGAAGACGGGACGCCGCTCGCGTTCGACCTGACTTCGTTCTCCGGCAATACGTCGGTTGATTCCACCGCGGTACTGATTCAGGATCAACTGGGACGGATCGGTTTTCAGGTCAATCTGGACATCATCGAGTTCCAGAGTATGCTCGAAAAACTCGACGGGCAAACCTTCGACACCGTCATGCTGTTCTTCAACGGTTTCGACCCGACAAACCCCGACGAGTTGAAAGACCTCTATACCCCGATTGGCGACGTGGTTGGATCGGGCTTCAACTCCGGCTCGTACAACAACCCTGAAGTCACGGAACTCTTTACACAGGCGCGGACGCTGCCGGGCTGCGATCAAGCCGAGCGTAAAGCGCTCTATGACCGCATTCAGGAGATTCTGCACGACGAACTGCCAATGTACTGGGTCAATACTTCGATTGTTCCCGTGGCAGCACGCGGCGACCTTGAGAACTTCTCGCCCACCGAAAACAGCCTGCGCTGGAACATGCCCGCATGGGGCTATCAATTAGAGTAAGCGTCCGTCAACGCGCTTCAATGGATAATGCAGTTAAAACCTCACCCACCAACCCCCTCTCCACGGCGTGGAGAGG
Organism: Oceanobacillus sp.; assembly: GCA_035304265.1. Taxonomy (GTDB): domain Bacteria; phylum Chloroflexota; class Anaerolineae; order Aggregatilineales; family Phototrophicaceae; genus Flexifilum. The sequence goes on along the minus strand of DATGQJ010000434.1, from coordinate 2,925 downwards.
GGGAGTCGAACGAAGTGAGACGGGGGTGAGGTTCAAGACAAACCATTCATTTGAGAAACGATCATGATTAAATATGTGATTCGTCGCCTGATACAAGCCATCCCAATCTTTTTTGGCATCACGGTCTTATCCTACCTGCTGATGACGGCTGCGCCGGGCGGTCCTGTCAGCGCTCTCACGTTCCGTCCGGGCGTGACGCCAGCGGAACGCCAGCGCCTTGCCGCGCGTTTGGGGGTGAACGATCCCTGGCACGTTCAGTATCTTCGCTGGATTCTCGGCGATGACTGGATGCGATGGGACAGCGATGGCGACGGCGTTGCAGATCAGGCTTTTATACTGCCATTGGATGCCGATGGCGATGGCGTCCCGGAACCGCCGGGTGAACGGCGCGGCGCACTGCGAGGCGATTTTGGTACGTCGTTTGTCGCGCGTCGTCCCGTGCTGGACGTGTTGTTGGAGCGTGTTCCGGCGACTTTAGAACTCGGTATTTCATCGCTGGTGATCGGCGTCACCGTCGGTATCAGCGTCGGGATTCTTGCGGCAGTCACGCGCGGACAGGCTTTCGATACCGTCGCGCGGGTCATGGCGGTAGTATTCGATGCCATTCCCAGTTTCTGGCTCGGCTTGATGCTGATCCTGCTGTTCGGAGCACACCTGCATCTTCTGCCGATGCAGGGGAGGTGTGCCGTAACGCTCGACGATACCTGCCCGCCCGTTTACCAGCGGTTGGAATATCTGATTTTGCCAACTTTTATACTGGCGACGGGTTTTATCGGCGGGTACTCGCGTTTTACCCGCGCTTCCATGCTCGACATCGTTTCGCAGGATTACGTGCGAACGGCGCAATCGAAAGGATTGAGCAACCGTACCGTCTGGTTCAAACATGCGGCACGAAATGCGCTCATTCCGATTGCGACCTTTCTGGGTCCGACCATCACATCCGTGCTGGGCGGCGCGGTGGTCACGGAGACCATCTTTTCATGGCCCGGTCTTGGGAGAACCATCGTCGCGGCGGTTGCCCAGCGCGATTACCCGGTGGCGATGGCAGTCACGGTCTATGCAGCAATCGCCACGATTTTAGGCTATTTGCTGTCCGATGTTTTGTACGCCCTGATCGATCCGCGAATTCGTTTTGAGTAAGCGTCCCATGACTACAAATACCCAAGCAAGAGTAACTATCGCCCAACTGGATAACAACAGTATCAGCGAATCCTTTCTGAGAAAGGGACTGCGCCGCTTGAGTCGGGATTATCTGACGCTGACGGCGATTGCGATTCTGGCGATTTTCACCCTTCTGGCGCTGCTTGCCCCGGTGATCACACGCATGTTAGGCGTCGATCCCACTACGACCAATCCGTCGATCAACTTTCTTCCGATTGGCTCGCCGGGACACCTGCTCGGAACCGACGATCTGGGGCGCGATCAACTGGCGCGTCTGCTCTACGCGGGGCAGGTGTCCTTAGGGATCGGCGTCGCAGGCGCAAGCATCACGTTGTTCATTGGGATGGTCATCGGGATGATGACGGGCTATTTCGGGGGCTTTTTCGACGACGCCATGAACTGGGTCATCACGACGCTCGATTCGATCCCGTCGCTTTATCTGTTGATCCTGATTGTCGGTATCTTATCCCCTTCTGCCGGAACGCTGGTGTTCATCATCGCCCTGATTGGCTGGACGGGCACGACGCGGCTGATTCGCGGGCAAACGTTGAGCTTGCGCGGGCGAGAATACATCCTCAGCGCACAGGCAATCGGCGCTTCGCCATGGCGCATCATGTTCGTACACATCATGCCGAACCTGATCTCGATTGTGCTGATCTCGCTGGCAAGCGCGATAGGCGGGCTTATCCTCGCCGAGTCGGTGTTGAGCTTCCTCGGCTTGGGCGTTCAGCCGCCGACGGCAACGTGGGGCAATATGCTGACCAAAGCGCAGACGTTTTTCGTGCGCGGTCCTCATCTGGTTTTTCTGCCCGGTCTTATGATTTTTGTGACCGTCCTTTGCCTGTATATCATCGGTGACGGGCTGCGCGATGCCTTTGACCCGACAATAGTGGATTAATGACGGTTTTCATCTGCGTCGGAGACGGCTATAATGCCCACCCATGTCCGCAGAAGTTCGACCTGATTATCACTTTTTGCTGATCGCGCCCAATCTTGGAGCCGAGTGGCTTTTCGACGCCGCGCGTAATTACTGGGACACCTTTCGCCCGACGGTGATCCCGAATTTCAACTTTTTGATCCTCGTCCCGCCAACACGCACCGTTAACGTGACCGTGATCGCGCGGCGAGATACCGCTCCACAGATTGGCGTGGAACTTTCGCGGATTCGCCCCGATGCGTATTTCGATCCGGTTGTGTTCGACAATTTCGAGGATGCCCGCGCCGAACTCAATCGCCGCGCCCAACAACAGCAGCCTTTCGGCGTGCCGCTGGTTTCGCCCACGTCCACGCCCGATCCCAACGCGCCGTTCATTCCCACACCGCGCTTGCCCGCAACGCGCCCACCGGCAGGGTTCGTCACCTCGACTCCGGTTCCAACGCAGACGACAACGGGAGAGACTACGGGAGAAGTCACGGCGACGCCAAGCGCAACCCCTACTCCAGACGACACAACCGAGGGTGAAGGCACACGAGCGCCGCTTACTCCCGCATCAGGACCCATTACAGGAGGCGGATAATTGCGTCTCGATGAATATCAATGGTCTCGGAATCCGCGCGGCTTGCACGTCGCCAGCGCATTCCAGACGCCGATGGAATATCATCGCTACACCAACCCACGCATGGGTTGGGCGAAGCTGCTGGCAGCGACCACCGATTACGTCGATGACTCGATTGTATTAGCGCAGCACGGAATCACCCCGATTGTGCGCCTGTATCTGGGGCGTTTCGGGGCACAGCCGTTCAACCGTGACCTGCAAGCGATCA
>DATGQJ010000433.1:0-2805 GCA_035304265.1 Oceanobacillus sp. | reverse complement strand
ATCGCCCAGCGGTAAGTGCAGCGCTGCGGGACCGTTCCACTCTGCCGGAACCTGAAACTGGCTCCGCATGATGAAATCCGTCATCCACGTTCCCCAGTAGGTATTGGGGGGGAGCGTCTGCCATCCGTCGGTATTTACGTTCGCGCCGACGGGAGGGTCTTCTAGCGGGCTGGAGAGCGTCTTGTAACGAAATGCAGGCAGCGGGTGTCGCCGCCGGTATTCCAATGGCTCAATCAACTTTAGACGCTGCGCGATTTTTTGCGTTGTCCAACGAACTTTGTGTGACAAGATAATGTGCTCCTTCGAGAAGGGAATGAACCTAACAGCATCGTTACCAACTACAATCGTTTGCCAAAAAACAGGTCAACCTTGTACCACCGCCTTTTCTTCATACAAATAACAAGCCGCCTGATGGTCAGCGTTGTCAATCTGGTACAACGGCGGTTGCGCCTTCAAGCAGCGTTCCATCCGCTGCACGCATCGCGGGTAAAAGCGACATCCACTGTGTACCGAACTGCGCATCTCTTCTTCCGGCGGCAAGCTGATCTCGCCTTGCCATTTTACGTCCGGGTCTGGCTCAGGCACCGACTCTACCAGCAGTTGAACGTAGGGATGACGCGGGCGGTCAATCACGTTGATGGTGTTGCCCTTTTCCGCGATTGTCCCCTGATACAGGATGAAAATCTGGTCGCCAATCTGGTACGCCGTGCTCAAGTCGTGGGTGATGTATAAGAACGAAATGCCGCTTTCTTCCTTGAGCCGCATCATCACGTCCAGAATGGAAGCACGCAGCGACGCATCCACCATCGACACCGGCTCATCCGCCACGATCAACTTCGGCTTGATCATATAAGCACGCGCCATCATGATCCGTTGACGTTGCCCGCCGCTCAATTGATGGGGGTATTTCCGTAGTACGTCTTCGCCGTGCAGCCCGACGACGTTCAACGCCTCTTCGATGAGGTCGCGGCTTTCGGCTTTGCTGCGGCTCAACTTGAAGTTCTTGATGACCAGATCGAAAACGTGCTCCACGCGGTAAAACGGGTTGTACACGCCGAACGGGTCTTGAAACACCGCCTGCACCTGCCGCCGGTAATCTTTCATCTCCTGCTTGTCGGCTGTGGACATATCTCGCCCGTCAAAGATGATCTGTCCTGATGTCAGGCTCGTAAAGCCCAAGACGACCTGTGCCAGCGTGGTCTTGCCGCTGCCGCTTTCCCCTGCAATCGTGATGATCGACGCCGGATGCTTGGGGATGCTCAGGTTGAAGTTTTGCAGCGCGACCACTTCCGCCTTTACGCCGCCGAGTCCGCGCTGTGTATAGACTTTGGTCGCGTTACGGATTTCCAGCAACATGTCCGACATTGATAAAACTCCCGTCTTCGCTTTCCTGATACAGATGACACGCGACCGACTGACCGATTTCCACTTCCTGCATGGGTGGTGCTTGTATCCGGCATTTTTCCATCACGAACGGGCAGCGCAGTTGAAAGATGCATCCCGGCGGCGGATTACGCGGATCGTGGGTGATGCCTTCGGTGATCTTCAATGGCTTGCGTTCCTTGAGCGACGGCACCGACTCGATCAAAAGCTGTGAATATGGGTGTTTGGGTTCGGCGAAAATCTGCTTTACGGTGGCGATTTCGACGATTTTTCCGGCGTACATCACCGCGACTCGATCCACCATTTGCGCCATCAAACCCATGTCGTGACCGATCATGATCATCGAGACGCCAAGCGCCTGCTTCACCTTCAGCAGCGTTTGCGCCACCACCCGCTGTACCACCACGTCTAACGCGCTGGTCGATTCGTCGGCGATAATGACCGTCGGATTCAGGGCAATCGCCATGGCAATGCAAACGCGCTGCTTCATGCCGCCGCTGAGTTCATGCGGATACAGGTCATAGACCCGCGCGGGCAATCCCACCATTGTCAGCAGTTCGAGGATACGCGGCTTGATGTTCTTTTTCGCCGCTTTGCCTTCGTGGGCAATGATCACGTCTTTGATCTGGTCGCTGACCTTCATCGTGGGGTTGAGCGAGTTCATCGCGCCCTGCGGGATCAGCGCCAGCTTGCTCCAGCGCACACCGCGCAGCGCTTCATCTGACAACCCCAGAATGTTGCGCCCTTCCAGCAGCACTTCGCCGTCCACGATGCGTCCGGGATGTGCCACCAGTTGCAGAATGCCCATTGCCGCTGTCGATTTGCCGCAGCCGGATTCGCCCACCAAGCCAAGCGTCTCACCTTTGAAGAGGTCGAAGTTGATTCCGTCCACCGCCAGCACGTCGCCTTTGGGGGTTTCGTAGTAAATGCGCAGGTCGCGCACTTTCAGGACGGGAACTTGAGTACGTTCAGTCATCGTGTCCCTTCCTTAGCGCGAGGCTCGTCGCAGGCGTGGATTCGCGATTTCATCCAAGCCCAGATTGATCAACAGCAGTCCGATGAACATCAGGGCGAGCAGCACCGTCGGCATTCCCCACCACCACCACATATTGCGCAAAAGGGCAGCGGCGCTAATCGCGTCGTAAATGATGCCGCCGAGTGTGGGGACCCGCTGCGGACCCAAGCCCAACGCTTCCAAGCCGACAGCGGCAAGGATCGCGCCCGTCGCGTTACCGATGAAGCTCGCCGCCAGATAGGGCAGCAGGTTGGGCAGAATCTCTTGGAACATGATCGAGAAGGTGGACGCGCCGGAGAGCTTCGCCATCTGCACGTAACCACTTTCGCGCATACTCAACACCTGCGCCCGGATCAGACGAGTGGGTGAGGGCCACGCGAACGCCGCGATTAGCAACGCCATGGTGG
>DATGQJ010000432.1:0-2583 GCA_035304265.1 Oceanobacillus sp. | reverse complement strand
TGCGTGAGCCGGAAGGTCATCGCGCCAATCGTGCCATCGACCTGACGGGCGTTGCGCCCACCGACAATCGCCCCCGTCACTACCGGATGCCGCAGCGTCCATGCAATCGCCACTTCACCCGCGCTGCGCCCATGCCGTGCGCCGATTTGCTTGAACAAATCCGCCAGCGCGAGGTTGCGGGAGATACGAGGTTCGTTAAATTCCTCGTCGGTCTTACGCCAGTCATCGTCAGGCATGTTGGCGACGCGCTCCTTGGTCATCGCGCCCGTCAGCAGCCCCGACTGCATCGGCGAATAGACGATCACGCCGATGTTGTGCTGCTGGCAGAACGGGAGAATTTCCTTCTCGACGTTGCGCTCAATCGCCGAGTACGGCGGCTGTAAGGACGTGATCGGCGCGATCTTCATCGCCCGTTCCATCTGCGAAACGCTGAAGTTGGAGACGCCGATATAGCGCACCTTGCCCTCTTCTTTCAGCTTCGCCAGCGTTTCCCAGCCTTCCTCGATGTCAGGATCGGGATTGGGCCAATGAATCTGGTAGAGGTCGATCACATCTACCTTCAAACGGCGCAGGCTGTCCTCGCACTCACGCCGCACCGAATCGGCTTTCAAACTGTGCTCGATTTCGCGGCTCTCGCCCCAGACCAGCGAGCATTTGGTGAAGACGTAGGGGCGATTGGCGCGTCCTTCCAACGCCTTTGCCACAATCTCTTCCGAGTGTCCAAGCCCGTATGCGGCGGCGGTGTCAATCCAGTTGACGCCCAGATCAAGCGCACGATGGATCGCCTCAATCGAGTCCTTATCGTCCTGAGAACCCCACCCGAATTCCCAGTTGCCGCCGCCAATTGCCCACGCGCCGAAGCCGATAGGCGTGATCTGCATATCGGAATTGCCAAGCTGTCGTGTTTGTATCGTTGTTTCGGTCATCTGCTGCTCCCTTGCCAAAATGATGAATGAATTAAAGAGGTGAGTCCGCCGCTACAGGATTTTACGGCTTCCTTGCGATGATGTGGAAGATATGCCAGTGTTTGGGTCCGATGGTCGAAGAACCATCTTCATCCTCTTCGTATAAGTATTCCACTTCAAGCCCTGAGAGCAAGTCCTGTACTTGTTCGCCTGTAACGAACGTCATCCCCGGATTGTTGCTCGCCCATGTATCCTTTACGCCGTACAACTGCCCCGCGAAGCGCCCGCCGGGTTTGATATTGTCTACGATTTTGCGCCACAAAGCATCAAACGACTGCGGATGGCAAAAGGGGATGCTATAGCCAGCATAGATCAGGTCTGAAGGAGTTAACGCCACATCCTCGAACTTTGCGACCTGTATTTGCAGCCGGTCTTTTGCCTCGTCGGGTATTTTTGCCTTCAGATGGTCGAACGCGGTGGGTTCGCTGTCAATCGCGAGGACGTGCCAGCCGTTCGCCAGTAAAAAGGCGGTCTCAGTCCCGTCACCACATCCCAGATCGATGGCTTGACGGGGGGATGTGAAAGATTCTTCTTTGAAGCGATCCAGCACATCTATCAATAGCTCACGAGGCTCACGCTCGCTGACGTTGGAATAGTAGTCTTTCCACTGGTAACTCTCCAGATCAAACATCTACCGCTCTCCGTGCGACAAAGAGCCTGATCTGCCGCCGCATTTGTAGCGTTGTTTCGGTCATCTACTGCTCCATATATGATGCGAATGTCAAATGAGCAAAAAGCTGAACGTGACGTGGGCATCCCACACCCACTACTTTCCACTCATCACTTCCCTAAATCTCCAACACCACCTTGCCAAAGACACTGCCCTCTTCCAACAGGCGGTGTCCCTCACGGATGTCGCTCAGGGGCAGAGTTGCGCCGATCACGGGCTTGAGTTTGCCGTCAAACACCAGATTCATCACCCGATGAAAATCCTCGGTGGGTCCCATCGAACTCCCAATCAGGCTGATCTGCTTGTTGAAGATGTAGCGGATGTCGAGGTTGAACATCGGACCGCTGGTGTTGCCGACGATCAGAATGCGCCCGCCGCGCCGGACACTGCGAATGCTGTCGAACATGGTCGCCTGCCCGACGTTATCCACCACCACGTCCACGCCCTGTCTATTCGTGAGCCGGAAGATTTCTTTTGACCAGCTTTCGACGGCGGAACGATCAACCGTCACGTCTGCGCCGAGTGACTGCGCCTGTGCGCACTTTTCGGCATTGCTGCCGACCACGTACACTTTACATCCGGCGAGTTTGGCAATTTGGATGCTCGCCGTATTCACGCCGCCACCCGCCCCAACGATCAACACACTTTCGCCCGCCTTCAAGCCGCCGCGCGTGATCAGCGAATGCCGCGCGGTCACGTAGACCAAACCCGCCGCCGCGCTCTCGGCAAAGCTGACGTGATCGGGCAGCTTGATCAGGTTTCGCGCAGGCACAACCACATATTCCGCCGCCACGCCCGGCGCATGTTCGCCCATGATGGCGATGTCGAGACAGGCATCCTCACGCCCGTTGAGCAGCAGGCAGTCGGGGTCAATCACCGTCGGGTTGATGCCCACGCGATCCCCGACCTGCACATTGGTGACACCCTCGCCTACCGCATCCACGATTC
>DATGQJ010000431.1:0-5161 GCA_035304265.1 Oceanobacillus sp. | reverse complement strand
GAGGCGATATTGAGCGCTATCGGCTGCCATACAACGCTCAAAGCGAATGCCACTTCGCTTGACAAGGTGGTATTCATTGCGGATAAGCTGGCGTGGGATCAGCCCGGAACTCCGGCATACAAGGCGCAAATGCTTGAGGCGCTTGAGCGTTCGCTGGACGAGGCGGCGCTGGTTTATCTGCAATATCTGTGGGATCGGCGCGATACGCTGAAAGTGGTGCATCCCTACATGGTTGAGGCGTACAGGGAACTATCAGCCATATTCAGATAACTTTTACCTGCATCCGCAGCAAAAAGTAGTAGAATGTGGTGATTGTGATTGGGTTTACCCGATTGGCTATCCATGCGTCGTCTGTCGTTCGTATTCGTGCTGCTTTTGCTCATCGTTGCCTGCCGACCTACGCGCCCCGCAGCGCAGATACAGGTTCCCACGCTGGCGTCGCTGCCTTCTCCCTATCAGATCGAAGGCGCGGAACGCATCGCCCGTGAGTTTCTGCAAAACTGGCACGACGGCAATTTCGAGCGCATGTTTGAATTGATCAGCTTCGCCAGTCAGGGCGCACACCCGCGAGAAGAATTCATCGCCCTGTACGAAAGCTCGCACGAGACGATGCGGCTGGAAAGCCTCTTTATCACCGACAACACGACGTATCGCAGCAATGATGCCGTCGCGATATTCAACTACTCCGTCGCCTTCCATTCCACTTTGTTCGGCGATTTTGCCGACCTGAACCGCGATCTGCGGATTGTGGTGGATGAACGCGCACAGGATTGGCGAGTCGCGTGGACGCCAGCCGACATCTTCCCCGAAATGGCGAACGGCGGACGACTGCGCCTTGAGGCGACACCGCCAAACCGCGCCAACATCTATGACCGCAACGGGCGCGTGCTGGCAGATCAGGAAGGGCGCATTGTCGTCATCAACGTGGTGCGGCAGCGCATCCCTGATTATGAGAACTGCCTCAATTCGCTGTCGGCGGCGTTGAACCAGCCAACCGCCGACGTGCAATCCCGGCTTGAAGCCCGCCCAATGACCGAACTGGTGCAGATCGGCACGATTGACGAAGCGACCTATAACGCCACCAACGCCGCGCTCGACCAATTCTGTGACGCGCAGTTCGTCGGGCGGCGGGTTCGTCGCTATCCCTACGGTGTGTTCGGACCGGTTGCGCCGCACATTCTCGGCTACGTCGGCTATCCGAGTGAGGCAGAACTGCCTGCATTGCAGCAAGCGGGCTTCACGCAGGACAGCATTCTGGGACGCAGCGGCATCGAACTCTACTGGGATGAGACGTTGCGCGGTCAGCCTGCTTTCCGGTTGGTGATCGTCGCGCCTACGGGAGAAATTCTGCGTGAGATTGCATCTACAGATGCGCAGCCCGGTCAAAGCCTGTGGCTGACGCTGGATATGGAATTTCAGGAAACCGTCAACCAGATCGTCGCCGATGCTTACACGCAGGCGAAAGATAGCTGGGGTCCCGGTTCGCCGGGGGCATCGGCGGTGGTGATGGATGTGAATACGGGGGAGATTCTGGCAATGGTCAGCTATCCCTCGTTTGACAATAATGCCTACAGCGCCTTTCCGGTGATGGGACGCCAGCAGGCAGCAGCACTTATCGAGGAATATCAGTCTGACCCGAATCATCCTGAAGTCAATCGTCCTGCGCAGGGGTTGTTTCCACTTGGCTCGGTGATGAAAACCGTCACTGCCGCCGCTGCTGCCGACAGCGGCGTGTACACGATTGACCAACGCTATACCTGCTTTGCCACGTGGAACCGTGACATTCCCCGTTTTGACTGGAATCCGAATGGTCATGGCACGCTCACACTGGCAGGGGCACTGACCCAAAGCTGCAATCCTTACTTTTATGAGGCAGGCTACAATCTGTTTCAGGCAGACCCCTGGATTTTGCCGACTTACGCCCGACGGTTAGGTTTTGGTGGTCCCACAGGCTTGCAAGACATCGCGGAAGAACCCGGATTTATCCCTGACCCCGATTGGTATCGCACGACGCGCGGTTTCGACATGACCTTCTCCGACGAAGTGAACATGGCAATTGGGCAGGGCGAAATGCAGGTGACGCCGCTGCAAGTGGTGCGCTGGTTTGCGGCGCTCGCCAATGGGGGAACGCTCTGGCGTCCATATCTGGTCAACGAAGTGGGGTTGCTAGGTGAAGAACGCCGTCCCGCGTATGAGCCTGAAGGAACGGACATCGACCTGCGGGCAGACGTGTTAGCCACCATTCAAAGCGGGTTGTGCGCTGTGACCAACACATCGTCGGGGGCACCGGGTACGGCGGAACACATCTTCCGCGATTCTGAATTACAGACGATTGGAGTCTGCGGCAAAACCGGAACGGCGCAGACAGGCGGACCCACGACGCCTTCTCATGCGTGGTTCGCGGCATGGGCACCGCGCGAAAATCCGCAGGTTGCCGTCGTAGTGCTGGTCGAGACGGCAGGCGAGGGGTCTGGTGTCGCTGCCCCCATTGCACGAGACATTCTTGAGGCTTACTTTGGGATGACACCATGACGACCACGATTATTTACTGTCATGGCTTTGCTTCGTCTCCCGGTTCTACCAAAGCCAACATTTTCGCCCGGCGTTTCGAGGCGCGGGGCATCACCTGCCGAATCCCCGATCTCAACGTGCCGGATTTTGAACATCTTATGCTCACGGCAATGCTTGAGCGCGTCGCCGAGGAAGTGCGGAATTGTCCACCCGGCACGGTTCATTTGATGGGATCGAGCATGGGTGGGGCGGTGGCGCTGCATTTCGCTGATCGCTACAAGAATACAGAAGCGGCAAGGTTAGGAAAGCTGCTGCTGTTGGCTCCGGCGCTGGATTTCGCGGCAAATCGTCAACGCCAGCTTGGGGAAGAGGGCTTGGCACAGTGGAAAGAGACCGGCTGGCGCGAAGTCTATCATTATGGCTATAAAGAACAGCGCCGCATTCACTACGGGCTGCACGAAGATACGCTCGCCTATGATGCATACCGTGTATCGGTTGATCTTCCTATTCTGATCTATCATGGCACGCGAGATGATGTGGTCGATTATCATCAGAGCGTTCACTTTGCCGAGAATCGTCCCAATGTAGAACTCCATCTGCTCGATTCGGATCACGAACTGCTGGATCAGGTCGATCCCATATGGGAAGGGGCAGCGGCATTCTTTGGCGTGTAGTGTGGTTATGAAGCCGCTATCCCTGATACTGCTGTGTCTTTGCATCGTCGTTCACCCGCTGGCGGCACAGGAAATTCTCGACCCATCACTGGAGCCAGAAGGGGGGACTGCCGAACTCGCGCCGGGCTTTAGCCCCGATCCGTATCGTGTTCCGCTGGTGAGCGGTGGCGAGATCGACGTGAACAGTCGCGGATTGGGGCAGGACTGCGTCGGTTTTGTCACCAGCCAACCGGATTTTCGCGTCACCGCGCAGGGTGAATTCCCGCTGCTTCGCTTCATTTTCATTGCGGATACCATCACGACAGATACCAGTCTGATCGTGCGCACGCCTGATGGACGGTTCCTCTGTAACAACAATTCCTTTGGCATTTTCAACCCGATGGTCGATGTGGTGGACGCAGCCGTTGGCGATTACGTGGTATGGGTTGGCGGATTTGGAACCACCAGCCGCGTTTTTGGCGATCTCTATATCACGACCAACAGCGCCATTGTCCCCGGATCGACGGGCGTTGTCATTCCGATTGTGCCTGCGACTCCTACACCAACACCTTTCACCGAACCTACTTTACCCTCCAGCGCGAATTTGACACTGAACCCCGCGCTGCCTCCTGCTCAGGGCAGTGTGTCACTGGAAGCGGGGTTTCTGCCCGATCCTTTCTGGACGGTGGTCGTGGGAGGTGGGGGGCTGTCGGTTCCGCCATTGAATGAGAATGTGATAGAAGGCGGTAGTGAGTTGTTGTCCGAATGCGGCGGATATACGGATAGTGCGCCGGATTTCCGGTTGCAGTGGTCGAAACGCTCGACACGGCTGCGTTTCCACTTTATCCCGTTGATGGTTGGCGGCATTGAGCCGGACGCTGCGCTGATCGTGCAATCGCCTAACGGGGAGTGGGCATGTAACCGCGATTTCGCGTCCGGTTATACCCGTCCGTCTGTCGAGTTCATCAATCCGGCGATTGGAACCTATCATATCTGGGTTGCCGACGAACTCAGTATGAATACCGAAGTGGTCGGCGTGCTTTACATCACCGAGATCGCCACCACGCCAGAGACAGTACGCCAGATCATCATGCCGCCGATGGTCGATCTTGTCGGCTTGAACGCAGGGGAGATAACGACAACAATCACCGATCTCGCGCTGTCAACCAGTGATCCGTTCGTGGTGCCCAACATCGTCTCCAACGGTATGATTGATATTGAGATGCTGAATCCGGCACAGCTGAATCGCACATGTACAGGCTTTTACGAATACGAGCCGACGCTGGTATTGAATACAGTAGAGTCATTCCCTTATCTGCGGGCATTCTTCATCGCGGATGATCCTAATGCGGATGCCGCGCTGATCGTGCGAATGCCGGATGGTCAATGGTATTGTGGGGATGATTCGTTCGACACGTTGAATCCAACCGTTCATATCGTCGGCAATCGATCTTCGGGAATTATACGTATGTGGGTGGGTACTTTCGGCGCAGGTAGTTTCGTTTCCGGTACGCTGTATTTCACGCGCGGAAATGCTTCACCTGCTCCCGGCGGCGTGGTGGGACTACCGACGCCAACGCTTGCTGCCCCGGTGCTTGCGCCTGTAAATCTTCCTACGTCTGTGCCTATCCCGACGCCGTCTCTGGAAGAAAATCCTGCGGGACTTGATCCCTTCGCGGCGACGAATTATGGAATGATAAGTCTGGGCGCGGCACTTGTTCCATATACGATTGAAGCGAACGGCGGCGGAACGGTAGATACTTCGGCGCTGGGGGAGGAGTGTGTTGGCTACGTCACAACGCAACCGGATTATCGCGTTCAATGGACAGGGACACGTGGGTTTCTGCGGTTTTACTTCGTCAGTCTAGGGGATAGCGTTCTGGTGGTGCAAAGCCCCGATGGGGTATGGCACTGCAACGACGATTCATTTGTCTCGGTCAACCCGACGGTTGACATCGTGAACGCCATTCCCGGTACGTACAATGTCTGGATTGGTA
>DATGQJ010000430.1:0-3955 GCA_035304265.1 Oceanobacillus sp. | reverse complement strand
ACTGCCTATCTGAATTGCCGGATAGCCGCTAAAGCCCTCATGAGCGCAGTGCAGCACGCCGACACTTTCCACACCGGGCAGCAATTTCATCCAGTTTGCAGCGAGCAAGAAAACGAAGATGCTCGCGGCAAGTGGGAAAAGCCAGTTCCGGGCAAGAGGACGAACGCCAGCAAAGTTCTTGGTCTGGTTGTACATGAACTCGGCAATGAGTTCGATCAACCCCTGAAAACGATTGGGCACGTCGCGTGTCCAACCCTTCGAGGCACGCCAGGCGAAGAACAGCACCAGAAGCACGACAGCATCCGCAAGCAGAGTCGCCGTCAGCGTGTTGGTCCAGTTGAAGTCCTGGCTTGGCTGCGCACCATTGTAGGCTTCTCCCGGTACGGTGATCACAGGCAGCGCAACCGCTGTACCTAATCCGGGCAGTATCTGGAAAGTGATGAAGTAGCACGCAACTAGAGTGACTAGCAGACCGATAAAGATAATCCCACCACGTCTTGTTGCACTCATCGTGGCGCTCCCCTACTGTAAGAAGTTCTCAAAATTCGCCTCAAAGGTTACTCCTCCTCCTTAGGTTCGTGATTTTCTTTAGGTGGTGGCTGTATCCGTCGGATCGCCCCCAACGCAACGCGCAGCATGACAAACAAACTGAGCGGTATACTGAGCAAAACAAGCCCTATCGTGAATGGTCCACGTACCTGAAATTGTGAGTCGAGAAACAGCCCTGCGAACAAGGCTATCAACACAATTCCCAGCGTCCAACACCCGGCTTGTGCCGCTACCGCCGCGTATGCCAGATTTTTCATCCGCGACGGTGAACCATTATTTGATCCCTGAGTTGACATTCGAGAATTTTATCACAATATGGTTTCGTTTTTCAAAAACTCATCAATCAAATTCAAACTTTTATGTGCATTTGTAACAAGAAGGCGGAACGAAATCCGTTTTTATGAGGGAAGATAGTGCGCTTTCTTGAATCTCACCCCCGCAGTGGGGGGTGAGGTTGACTCCTATCTTCCCCTACAGAATGCTCATCAATTTTTATGCGCCAAACAACGACGCCGCGCCGCGAAGCGCCCAATCGAAAATCGGCTGCACGCCAAACGAGCCAATCAGAACAACGATCACCGTCCCCGCACCGAGCAGCCACACGTAAGCTGGCGAAACCGGAATCGGCTTGTCCTCGTCCTGCCCACGATCCACGTACATCACCTTGACGACCACCAAATAGTAGTACAGCGCCACAATCGAGTTCAGCACGCCGACGATGGCAAGCCACACCAAGCCGCTGTTGACCGCCGCTTGAAACAGGAAGAACTTGCCGAAGAAGCCTGCCGCCGGTGGCACGCCGCCCAATGACAGCAGCGCTACCGTCATCGCCAGCGCCAGCCATGGACTGCGGCGGCTCAACCCTGCGAGATCGGAAATCTCTTCGCTGCCCGTCGCGCCACCCACCAGCGCAACAACGGCGAATGCCAGCAAGTTCGTGAAGGTGTACATGAACATATAGAAGATGATCGCGGCGATTGCCTGTTCCTGCGCCGCGCCAGCGTTTGCTTGCAGCGCCGCCACGCCGACCAGCGTATAGCCCGCCTGCGCGATGGACGAATACGCCAGCAGTCGCTTGATATTGCGCTGTGCCAATGCGATCACATTACCGACGGTCATGGAAATCACCGCCAGCGCCGTCGCAAGCTGCACCCAGAAATCCTGTATCTCGATGCCGTTGAGCACTAAGCCATCCGGGAAAACCCCGCTGAAGAAACGCACCAGCAGCGCAAAGCTCGCCGCTTTACTGGCAACGCTCAGAAACGCGGTGACAGGGGTAGGAGCGCCTTCATACACATCCGGCGTCCAGAAGTGGAACGGAACGGCGCTGATTTTGAAGCCGAACCCCGCCACGATCAGCGCGATTGCGCCGAGCACCGGCACGGCATTGAGCGCGAACGAAGGGCTGTTCAGGTAACGCGCGACTTCGTATAGATTGGTCTGTCCGGTGAAGCCGTAGAGCAGGCTCAAGCCGTAGAGCAGCAGCGCCGACGCGAACGAGCCGAACAGGAAGTATTTCATGCCACTTTCGGCGGAGCGCGAGTCATCTCGACGGAAGCCCGCCAGAATGTACAGCGGGATCGTCACCGTCTCCAGACCGAGGAAGACCATAATCAGGTCTGCCGCGCCGCTGATCAAACATGCGCCCAAGGTCGAGACAATCATCACAAGGTAGAACTCGCCCTTGCGCCCCAACCCGCGCACGTCCACCGCCATCAATGCGGTCAGCGCTCCGGCGATCAACACCATCACCTTGAAGATTTCCGCCAGCGTGTCGTGGCGTACCATCCCGCCCCAGTACAACCCTGTGGTTTCCGGCGTCGGATGCCAGAAAACGACGTACAGTAACGCCGTCGCCAGAAGCCCAATCGCCGTCACCCACGCGATGGTTTTGCGCTGGCTCTCCGGCAGTTGCAGGTCGAGAAACAGGACGACTATCGCGGTGATGGTCAACCCAATTTCCGGCACAATTGCGGGTAAACTCTGTAAAAAGTTGAATTCTTCCACGTACCCCTCACCTTTCAGCAGTGAGCGTTTTTCCGTTATATGACTTGCGATACGGAGTTTGCAGGGACAGGATAATGGTGTTTAACAAACTCATCCGGTGAATGCGCCCGACGCTCGAAGCGTCGGGCTAGCATAGAAAACCCTGCTGAAGCAGGCTCACAACAGCCGCCTTCAGGCGGGTTGTTTTTGCTAGCCGGATGGCTTCCAGCCTCCGGCGTTAAACCGTCTTCATTTGTAAAACCGCATTATCTTGTCCCTACAATATTCCCGTCCTATTTGTTAAACCACATTACGATGTCCGTCTAAACCCAACGGACACGACGATATCGTGTCCCTATATCCCTATGCCCAGCATCGCCAGCACAGGACGCAGCCCCACTTGCAGCATCGGAGCCATAATCGAAGGCGCGACGCCAAGCAAGATCAATGGTGCGCCGAGAAACAACAGCACGAACCGTTCACGCACCGTAATGTCATCCACATCCGGATATTTGGCGCGATTGAACTCACCGAAAAACACCTGCGAGGTCACACGCAGCACGTAAGCTGCCGTGACCACGATACCGATTGCCGCGAGCACGACCAGCACCGAGTAATAATTGGTCAACTGGAACGCGCCCAGACTGAGCGAGATATTCTCGCTTGCCGCCCACATTCCCTGAAAGATCGGGAATTCGGCGATGAACCCGCTCAAACCGGGCATACCCATGCTGGTCAAGCCGCCGACGATGAAGGCAATCGCCACCCACGGCATCACCCGCACGAACCCGCCAAGACTCGGAATGTCGCGGGTGTGCGCCCGGTCATAGACCATACCGACGCAACCGAAGAACAGCGCCGTCATCGCGCCGTGACTGAACATCTGCAAGCCCGCGCCGGTCATGCCCGTCAGGTTCATGGTTGCAAAGCCCATGCTGACCAATCCCATGTGGCTGACCGACGAAAAGCCGATGACGTATTTGAAGTCACGCTGTCTGAAGGCGATGAACGCCCCGTAGACAACGTTGATTAACGTGAGGAAGACGATCCACGGTAAATGTATCTGTGCTCCTTCCGGCAGAAGCTGCACGCCGCAGCGCAGCGCCGCATATGCGCCCAGCTTCATCAGAACGCCCGCATGGATCATCGACACGGCTGTAGGCGCTGCCACGTGACCGTCCGGACTCCAGTTGTGGAAGGGGAAAATCCCTGCCAGCACCGCGAAGCCGAGGAAAATGAACGGGAACCACAGCCGCGCGAAGGTCAAGCCTTCCGCGCCTGCATACCCGAACTGGCTGAACGCGCCGTTCTCCGCCGCCAGCGAAATCTGCGTCATGTCAAAGCTGAAGGCAGTCGCATCCGCCGGAATGATCGTGCCCCGCGCCGCCTCAAGCACTTCCATGCCCGCAGGCGTGTTGTA